>JBHLNW010000057.1:0-21985 GCA_048941185.1 Promethearchaeota archaeon | reverse complement strand
CATCATATATCAACGACGTAAGAGATAAAGAAAATTTCTCTTTTTTACTAATAAAAAACAAGATTTATATTTAAATATAAGATGAAGGATTTCTCCTCGATGAATTGATAATAAATAGTTTTTATTATGTTTGTCTATTAAATTAATATTAAAATCTAGATTCCCTCTTTCTTTTTCAATTTTTTCAAACACTTTTTTATTATTTATAATTACATTTATACTTATTTTATACTTTACATAAATAATCTATAGATATTTCTTCAATAATATGAACAGTGAAATTAGATTTTGGTTAATGAAAAGGAAAATTACCCCTATGAAATAGATGATAAAGTTTACAAACGCTTTAAGCAGAAAAATAATATGCTATTTAGAAGATTATGGGATAAAACTTTACCGACTTATAATCAAATGATAGATACTAATATTGAGAAGCATATTGAATCTAAGAAAGAGGGGTATTCAAGAATGGATTTTGCGCTAGTAGCAGCTGGTTGGACAGTTTATGAAAGATTTCCTTATGCATTTGCGTGGGAAAGGAAAGATCTTATAGATGTTGGTTATGGTGTAAATTGGATGAAAACTAGATATAACATTGAGAATTCAAGGCTTTTTACAAATTATGTAAAGAAAGCAGCAATATTCTATGGAGCATCATTAGTAGGTATTGCAGATGTTAATGGAAAGTGGATTTATAAAACAGGTTTTGTTAGACCTCAACAAACTAGTGAAGCTGAAGCAAAACGAGAAGTTCGTGAAGGAAGAGCAGTGAATTCTATATATGATCAATCTATAGATTTGCCTATTGGGTTTAATAAAGTAATTGTGATGGCAGTAGAAATGGATGAAGATGCAATTTCAACAGCACCTTCTCAGCCTGCAGCTGCAGCTTCTGCAATAGCATATTCAAAAATGGCCTTTATTATTTCATGCTTAGGGGAATTTATTAGAAATCTAGGATATAGAGCTATTCAATGTGGTAATGATACTGCACTTAGTATACCGTTAGCAATCGATGCTGGTCTCGGTGCTTTAGGTAGGAATGGTCTTCTGCTTACTCCTAAATTTGGACCCAGAGTGCGTATTTGTAAGGTTTTTACAGATATGCCACTTATTTCTGATGAACCAAATCAAGAATTCATATTAAAAATCAAAAATTATTGTAGGAGTTGTTGTAAATGTGCTGAAGCTTGTGAAATTGATGCAATTACAAAAGAAGAGAATCCTTCATTTAAGCCAGCCACTATTTCTAACAATCCTGGAATTAAAAAATACTATGTTAATGTAGAAAAATGTTTCGAATTCTGGGTTGAAAATTCTAGCGATTGTGGCAATTGCATTGCTGCATGTCCCTTTTCAAAAATTAGAAAAAATCTTTCACCACTTGAATTTTGGAATAAAATTTAATTCTCCATCATATAGAAAAAAGTAAAAAGATATTAAACCCTATTATTTTTAAATTAATATTGCTTATATTCACCTTTATACCATGAACGTTGGGATTTTCTAAGATTATCCGGCATGTCTTCATACGGAGATATTTCCTCTTGAAGATTACAATCGACACCATAACGTATATTTGTCTTTGGGTGAACATATCCTGTTTTTGAAATTCCATTAGCCGCTCTTAAAGCTGTACGTCGAGCAATTAAAGAAGCACCTTTTATGTAAAAGTATCTCCATTTATCTTCTTCTTCAACAAGTTCTACGAATATTCCGTCGTTCATATCTGCATCAGATTCGATTGGTACATAATGACCTTTATCATCATTCCATTTTAAGATAAAACCGTCTTTTTTTTCTGACATTGTATTATTAATTGTACACTTGTAGGTTATAAGAAATTAAATTATTTTATTTACTACAAAATTTTAATATTTTTATGATTTTGAAAATAAAATTAATATTATTTAATCTTATTTTTCGATTAAAAATATTCTATACTTTCAATTCTCATTTATTTTGCGTAGTAAAATGATAGAGCTTCTATCAAAAATTTTATGAGCTATTTTAGATATATTTAACAAAACAGATATAAGTTATAATCTTTATAATAACAAAATTTATTGATTTTATCCCGATTGTGAAAATGAAAATTATTGATAAGCAAACTATTGGGGAAATTTTAGCTGAAAAGATCAAAGGACTTAATAATGTGGAAATCAAGGCGTTATTAGAAATACCTCCTTCAGAAATCGATTTTACTTATGCTTTTCCTTGTTTTAATCTTGCAAAAATTGAAAAAAAGTCTCCAGATTTATTAGCAAAAGATTTAGAAAACAAATTTAAAGAATTTGAAGTTTTAGATACTGTTAAAGCAATTGGGCCTTATTTGAATTTGAAAATAAAATCAAGATATATTCTTGAAAGTATTTTTGAATTGAAGGAAGATTATGGAAGGATACGAGATATTATTAATAACGAAAAAAAAGAAAAGAAAAGAATTGTTATTGAATATCCTTCCCCTAATACTAATAAACCTCTTCATTTTGGTCATATTAGAAATATTTTACTTGGTAAATCACTTTCTAATTTGCTAGAATATAAAGGACATAAAGTTTTTCAAGTCAATTTATATAATAACCGTGGCATTCACATTTGCAAAAGTATGCTAGCATATAAAAAATGGGGAAATAATAGGGAACCAAATGTGAAAAGCGATCACTTTGTGGGAGAGTTTTATGTAAAATTCAGCAAAATGGCAGAAAATAATGCAAGTCTTGAACAAGAAGCTTATGATCTATTAAGATTATGGGAAATGGGAGATGAAGAGACATTAAATTTGTGGAAAAAAATGAATGATTGGGCTATTGAGGGTTTTAAAGATACTTTCAAAAAACTTGGTATCTCATTTGATAAGGAGTACTTTGAATCAGATTTATATCTAAAAGGAAAAGAAATTATTCTTGACGGATTAAGAAAAGGAATATTTGAAAGAGCTGAAGATGGAGCCGTGTTTGTAAGATTGAAAGATAAATTTAATCTACCCGATAAATTTCTAATCCGTAGTGATGGTACATCTATTTATATTACTCAGGACATATATCTTGCTTATAAGAAGAAGGAAGATTATAACTATGACAGATCTATTTATGTTGTTGCAGATGAGCAAAATCAACATTTTAAGTGGTTATTTGCAATATTAGATTTGTTAGGTTTTAAAGGAGATAACTATCATTTATCATATGGCATGATTGATTTACCCAGTGGGAAAATGAAAAGCCGAGAGGGAATAGTTGTTGATGGAGACGATGTTATTGATGAATTGGAAAATCTAGCATTAATTGAGGTTAATAAAAGATACTCTGATATTTCTGAAGGTGAAAAATCAAGAAGAGCGAAAACTATTGGACTAGCAGCACTTAAATTTTTTATCTTAAAATATAGTGCTGTTAAAGGTTTTGTTTTTAAACCAGATGAAAGTATTTCATTTGAAGGAGAAACAGGTCCTTACATTCAGTATTGTTATGCCAGAATAGAATCAATACTTTCAAAATCTGAGATACAAGTTAGTACTAAAATTAATTGGAATTTAATAACTCATAAAAATGAGTTAGATTTAGTAAAACAGATGACATATTTCCCTGAAATCATAGATTCCGTTGAGGAAACATATAATATTCACTTGATTGCTCAATATCTGTTAACATTATGCCAAACTTTCAACTCGTTTTACTCATCATGTCAAGTAATCTCTGAGAATAAAGAATTAGAAAAAGCAAGGTTATTACTTATAAAATGTGTACAAATAATTATTAAAATTGGATTAGATATCCTTGGAATTGAAACTCTTGATAAAATGTAAGGAATTTAAAATATATAAAGAGAGATTAAAATGAATTTTTTTGATTCTAGCAAAGAGATTAATAAAGATACTCAATTTGTAATTTTTGGGATACCTTGGGATTATTTAACTTCAATTGATTTACCAAACTCTTCAATTGCACCTAAAGAAATTAGAGATGTTACTAATGATATTGGATGGACATCTGAATTGGGTAGGCCTATAACTAAATTTAAAATTGCTGACATTGGTAATATTCCTATTGAAAAAGAGAATATAGATAAAAATCTCGATACAATAAAGAATTTTATAAAAAATTTATATAAACAAAATGAAGAATTAATCCCCGTTATGATTGGTGGAGATCATTTCTGTTCTTATCCAGTAATAAAAACTGTTGGTGATCTTTTTAATAAAAAGGATGAATTTGGTATACTTTTGTTCGATGCACATCTGGATTTTTACCAAGAATGGGATAAAGGAGTTTATTCTCATGCAACTATTTCTCATAGAGTCTACGATTTAGAATATATTAACAATAAAAATCTACTAATTGCAGGAGTAAGAGACGTTGACATACCAGAGTTAGAAATCGCAAAATCAGAAAAACTTGAATATTTAAGTGCATATCAGTTGATAGATGGGACTGATACTTATATAGAAAAAATAATCAATTTTTTCAAAATATCAGGGATTAAATATTTGTATGTCTCTATAGATATTGATGTATTAGACCCATCTATAGCCCCTGGTACTGGTTTTGCAATGCCAGGAGGATTTACATATAGAGAATTATGGAAAATGTTAAAAGAAATTTCTAAAAATTTTGAGATAATAGGATTTGATTTGGTTGAAGTTGCTCCTAATCTAGATTTAAAAAATAAAATGACATGTAATTTAGCAGCTAAGCTAATTATAGAATTTATTTCATTCATATTTAATTACAAAATATTGTGATTCTAATGTCAGATAAAGATTTAAAAGATATTTTAAAGAAAGTGAATCAATTTAAAATAAGTAGTAATACTGATATCATAGAGCTGATAAATTTATTAAAGGATACAGGGTTTAATGCAAAAAGGTTAGCTTTAGCTTGCGAGATTTATAAGGAAATGATAAATATTCCAGATTGTGTTAAATTCTTTGGATTAGCTGGTGCACTTGTTCCTGCAGGATTCCAAAGGGTTATCAGTGATTTTATAAATGAAGGATATATAGATATTTTGGTGACTACAGGAGCTAATTTGACGCATGATCTAGCAGAAGCTTTAGGATTTCAACATTTACAAGGAGATTTTGCATCTAATAAGATTAATGACACAGATTTACACAGACAAGAATTAAATAGAATTTATGATGTATATATGCCCAATAAAGTTTATGAAGGAATTGAAAATTTTGTATCAAAATTAGAAATACCTGATAATCAAATGTCTGTAAGTTCCTTTTTGAAATTTCTTGGAAAACAGCTCCCTAAAAATTCTCATTCCATTCTCAGAGCTTGTTTTGATAATGATATACCAATTTTTTGCCCCGCTTTTACGGACTCCGGTCTAGCAATGCAATTAGGTTTCCATAATCAAAAATTAAATTTAAATCATTTTAAGGATATGTTAGAAATGGTGAATGTTGCTTGGGATGCTAAAATGGCTGGAATTTGCATTGTTGGGGGGGGTGTTCCAAAAAATTTCATCATGCAATCTTTACAATTTTGCCCCAATTCCGCAACTTATGCTATCCAGATTACCATGGATCGCCCTGAACCAGGAGGCTTAAGTGGCGCTTCTTTAAGAGAAGCAATTTCATGGGGAAAAATAAGTGAAAAAGCAAAACATTCTACTATAATTTCTGATGCAACTATAGCATTACCAATAATATTATGGTATTTAAAAAAATCGTTTGAATAGATAAAAGTTTTAAAATATTTTCCTTAATTTTTGGTCTATAGTTTCTGTATCAGTTCCAAAGATAGTATCTAAAGATTCTTTGAATATCTTAAACTGAGATACTTCAGATAAATTTTTTCCTGCGTTTAAAGATTTAAATTCTTTTATGACCTGTTTCAATAAAGGTTGGACTATTTTATGAATATACTTTTCTATTTTTTTCTCTTTATCTAAAATAGCGTAAGAGATTAAGAGCTCTGGTTCAAAGCCATCTTCGCTTGATATCTTATCTTCAGTGAATGTAATAAGAAATTTTTTTCCTTCAAAGTATTCTATTATATCTTTTGAGAATGTAGATTGAGCAAAATTTAAAATTGCGGTAAGTAGGCCACTCCTCAAGTCTGTATCAATTTTTCCTAATGAGGTCTTATGATAACTTTTTTTTACTAGAGTAAACCCCCTGAATAATAAACCAGCTTCTCTAACGACCATTTTATTGAATAAATTCGTTTCTTATTATTTTCTTTGTTTTAATTCTACTATTCAATATCTTAATTATACCATCATATTATAATAAATTCTTTGATTCTCGTGGAATTTGTTCTTAATTTAGAAATTTAATAAGAAATATTATTTATCTAATATTTCTAAGAGTTATGGTAGTTACAACAAAACAAATTCGATTATGCGCGGAGAATATTACAAAAAGCATAAACATAAAAAAGGAAGGCGAATTCATCCTTATAAAGGGGGCTATTTATTGTCAAAAGCTCCTAGAAGAAATAGGGCTAAGTGTTCTTCGAAAAGGAGGGATACCACATATTACCTCTACAAGTGATTTTTATGAGGAAACAATATGGCAAGATGATGAAATATCTGTAAAAACATTAGAAATACCACCAAAACATTATATTGAAATGATTAAAAATATCGATGCTTATATTGTAATAGAGTATCCAGAAGATCCTTTAGTTCGTAATAATGCTCCCGAAGAAAAATTGAAAGCTTATCAGAAGGCAATTTCCCCCATAAGAGAAATATTATATGGATTTAAAGAAGAATACGCTCCAGGAAAAAAATGGTGTTATGCTGCATGGCCTTCAAAAAAAGCTGCTGATTTCTATAACATTGATTATGATTTATTTGAAAAGTTCATTGTTGATGGTATGAGTATTCCATCAGAAGAATTAACAAATATCACCACAAATTTGGGAAAATATTTTGACAATGCTAAAAGAGTTTATGTCACTGATGATCTTGGTACTGATTTTTGGGTTTCAATAGAAAATCGAGCAAAAATCCTTGATGATGGATTGCTCTCTGATGAACAAATTGCTTTAGGAGATTTAGGAGGAAATTTACCTGCGGGAGAAGTATTTTTTCCTCCAAATGAAAAACAAGGAGAAGGCAAAATTTTCTGCCCATTAACAATTGAAAGATATTCAAATAAAATTCTGAAAAATGTAGATCTCAGTTTTAAAGATGGTAAATTAATTATAGATAAAATATCTGCGGATAATGATCTAAAACTTTTGATAGACGCTTTTAAACAAAGTGAAGAAATTGATAAGAAGAATCAAGTGCCAGATCTTAGAACTTATAACGTTGGTGAACTTGGTATTGGGTGTAATCCCGTAATAACTAAAGCAATTGGATATATTCTCACAGATGAAAAGATTAATGGAAGTGTTCATCTCGCTTTTGGATTTAATAAATCTTTTGGAGGTACATCAGCATCTCAAATGCATTGGGATTTTGTTACTGCACCAAAAGCTAATATAACAGTAGAATACAAGGATGGTTCTAAAAAAAATATAATGGACCATGGAAATTTAATAAATGAATAATAAAATTTGTTAAAATAATTCTTCTAAGGATTGAATTATTTTTTCTAAAACTTTTTTTTTAAATGTAATACGATCTGTTTTAAAATTATATTGCTGGACAAAAGTCTCTTTTTTTGTTGAAAAACCTATATATACCAGACCAACAGGTTTTTCTGGAGTCCCTCCAGTTGGTCCAGCTATACCACTAATACCTATTCCAATATTAACATTAGAAAGTTTTCTTATATTATTGGCCAATTGGCTAACAACAGGTTCTGATACGGCACCATGATTTTCAATGATTTGTGGATCTACTTTTACTAGATCTATTTTAGCTTGATTACTATAACATACAACTCCTCTTTCAAATACATTTGATGCTCCAGAGATGTTAGTAAACATATGTGATACAAAACCTCCGGTACAAGATTCTGCGATAGCAATTTTTATCTTCTTATCAGAAAAATCTCTTATTATTTTTGAGATTCTTTCTAAAATATCCATAATTTTACTCATGTAAAGATTTAATACAAGTAGTTATTATTAATATAAAATAATAACAAATAAAAATAAATAAAAAAATAATATTGTATACTTTTGTATTATATAACATAATAACAGATTTGTAAGAAATAATTCAACTAAGTGATTTAAATGGGAAAAGATGACGTTACTAAAGGATTCGTATTTAAGATTACTGTAATTGGAGATGGAGCTGTAGGGAAAACATCCTTAATTAAAAAATATACACAAGGTAGTTTCCAAAAAGATTATATTAAAACCCTTGGAGCCCAATTCTCGAAATATGACGAAGAGATAGAAGGAGATAACTGTAAATTATTCTTCTGGGATATTGCTGGACAACGAGAATTTGATTTCATGCGGCCTACTTTTTATAAAGGTAGTAAAGCTGCAATCATAGTATTCTCTCATACCGATGAAGATAGTTTTAATCATATAAAAGATTGGCATGAAGATATTAAAAAGTATACTGGAGAGCTCCCAATTATTTTGTTTGGTAATAAAACAGATTTAGTTGATGAGAAAGATTTAGATGATGAAACCATAGATAAATTAGTCAAAAAAAATAATTTTCTTGGCTATTACAAGACATCCGCTAAAACAGGAAGTGGTGTTTATAAAGCATTCCAAGCCATTATAAAAGAATTGTATAATAAATATAAAGAAGAATAGAAAATGTATGAAGATATCAACGAAGGATATCCAAAGATTTTATTTTTCTCGTCAAATCATTGCGCACCTTGCCTCCCAGTTGAAGAAAAGCTAAAAAGAATAAATATTTCGCTATTTGGAAAAAAATTAAGAATTGAAAAAATTTCCATTGATTTGATAGAAAATCATCAGATTACACAAGAATATCGTATTACATCCGTTCCGACTTTAATTATAGCAGATAAGAGATTATCAGTAAATATACAAGAAGAAGAAATCATCGATGCGATCCTCTATGCGTTTATATCTTCAGTTAAAATATAAAATTACATAAAAAAAATAATAAAAATAAAAAAGAAGTGAAATTTAATGGATAGGCAATTACTCTCCAAAATTCTCGTCCAAATGAAAAAAAATCTGAAAGAAGGACGAGATATTGGAGATATGAAGGTTGGTGCTTTACTAGCTTTAGGACACCAATTAGAAGCAATTTTTTACTATTTAGGACATGAATTAGGAACAACCTTAAAAATTAAGCCCGTTAAGGACATAACTCAGATTCCAGATGAGATTAAACGAATTATAGCTGAGTTTAATCTTGGAAACGTTGAAATCACTGAGAGCACAGAAGAAATAGTGCAACTAAAATTAAAAGACCATTCATCCATAAAAGATTTAATCAAAAAAGGAATTAAAACATCTGGAAGTTTTTGTTCATTTGAAGCGGGATTATTAGCAGGAGTAGTGGAGAAATTAAGTGATCGTCATTGTTTTGCTCAAGAACTTGGATGTAGCCTACAAACCGGTGAGAATTATTGCACTTTCATGATTGTCTTTCAGAAAGACTAAAGTGATTAATAAAAAATTTTTTCTTCTCCATTTTTTATATAAAATATTAAACCTCATAAAGATCTATAGATAATAATAAAGTGGATGTAGAAAATTATTAATAAGGTTAAACTATATGTTGAATATAAAACAAATTAGATTGTATTTTACGGTGTAATTTAATGTCTTATATAATTAAGATATGCTTGCTTGGAGAAGCAAATGTGGGGAAGACATCATTAGTTTATAGGTTTATTGAAGATAAGTTTAGAGAAAATTATAAATCTACACTTGGTGTAAACCTTTTAAAGAAGGATATGAATATTCCAGGTTATGGTGATGTTTCTGCTCAAATTTGGGATTTAGGGGGTCAAGAATCATTCAAGTCTCTTAGAAAGCTTTACTTAGAAGGTGCTAATGGTTCTCTCCTAGTTTATGATATGACTAGCAATGAAAGTTTTGAAAAACTTGATGAATGGATACAAAGTTTTAGAGAGGCGAGGGGTGATGCCCCTATTATGTTAATCGGTAACAAATCCGATTTAAAAGAACAAATTACGATAACTGAGAATGATTCCCAGAAATATGCTGAAGCCAATAATATGGATTTGATTATAACGTCAGCTAAAACTGGAGAAAATGTTGAAGAAGCTTTTATAAATTTAACTAAACGAATTTTAGATAATATTTCAGAAAATTCTTAAGTTGTAATTTCAACAATTTCTTTTCTTTATTACTTATTAAAAATAATAGTTTACAACTATCAGAATTTTGTGATTATAGCACTACTCTTGTTTAAATCTACCACCTTTATAAAGGAGGATATATTTAAATAAAATTAACAAAAAAACCTCGATATAAAGAATATTATAATTTTACAAAATTAAAATCACAATTATCGTTTAATTTTATCATGTCAGATGAAGAATTTGAAGATGAATTTGAAGATGACGAGGAAGAAGAAGAAGAATTTGAAGATGAGGAAATAGAACGGGAATATGATTATGAGGCAGACTTAGATTATAAAATAGAAAACGTTGTAGCCACGGTTACCGTAGAAATAACTGAGAAAATAGATCTTAATCAAATTGCTAGACGGCATGCAGAGGTAGAATATAACCCAGAACGTTTCCCCGGTCTTGTAATGCGAATAGAAAAGCCTCGTGCTACTATTTTAATATTTTCAACCGGAAAAATGGTTGTTACTGGTCTTAGACAAGCAGCAGAAGCAGAAAGAGTTGTTGATAAGGTTGTTAAAAATATTAGAAAAGCAGGAATAAAATTAGCTAATCCAGAAATTACTATTCAGAATATAGTCGCGTCAGGTGATCTCCATACTAATATTGATCTTAATATGGCAGCCATTGTTATGGAATATGCTATGTATGAACCAGAAGTATTTCCAGGTTTAATTTATCGGATGCAAGATCCAAAAACGGTTTTTTTAATCTTTTCAACTGGAAGAATTGTATGTACAGGGGCAAAACAAAAGGAAATTGTTAGAGATGCTGTCTTAAAGTTAAACCAACAAGTTAGAGAGTTAGGTGTAGCAAAAAAAGATATTGGAGATTCAGAATATCAAGACATTACTTTTATTTAATTTATTTTTATTCTTTTTTACAATCGTTTAATCGAATATTATATAATAGAAACTATCAAATTGTTTTCTTATTGCTAATTGCATCAATAGAATTAATATATTCATTATATAATTCAGTAATCAGTTTTTTTTCTTTAGCTTTAGTAATTGCAAAAAGAAAGAGTTGATTTAGTGTAACTTGATTACTTACTTCATAAATATCCTCTCTGATTCCGATACGATCGCTATATTGGTCAAGAAAATTGCATAAAATATACCTATTTTCATTCATCATGTTTATTTTATTCAATACTCCAAACATCCTTAATATTAAAGGAGTTTGATATTTGATTTGACTATGTTGTATAGAGCGAAATAATTTAAGATGTTCATAATTGTTTAGAGGAACCGACATAAATAAAAAAAGTAGAAAGAAGTTTTTGAAAAGGAGTAATACTTGGGTAATATGAAAAAAGGTTTCCATATCATATTCTAAGAAACGGTATTAAAATTCATAATCAAACGCTTTAAATTCATTAGTAGGAGTATCAAATTCGTGTTCAACCTTTTGGACTTGGGCATACTTAGGACCTTGTTTTGAAAATTCTAATAATTCATTTAATTTCTGTTCAGGCCCTTCTGCTTCGATATAGACAGTTCCGTTAGACAGATTCTTCACATATCCAGTTAAACCTAGTTTTTGAGCAACTTTCCTCGTAGTATAGCGAAAAAATACCCCTTGTACATGCCCAAATACTTTAATTTTTATCCTAGACACTTTCATACTCTTAAGAAATAAGAATTATTTTCGGGATTATAGCCTACCACATCATTTTTTACAAGTGTATCAAGAACGCTTAATAACCATTGTTTCTTTGTTTTTATCACTCTTTTAAAATCTTCAAGTTTAACGAAATCCTTTATAACTAGCATAAATAGGATTTTACTTTTCACAGGAAGGTGATTTGATCTAGTAATGAAATCAAATTTTAGTTCATAATCATATTCTTTTGTCTTTAAGTAAGCAACTTCATTACTTAATTTTGTTATTACTTCATCGGTAGTACGGAAAGCATCCAAACTAATATTAAACATTGTCTCCAGATGTTCTTTTAATTTCTCTTCTTCTGTTAATTTATCAATCTCTAGATTGAATTTTTCGAGGATTTCTAAATAGTCATTACCATCGTCAAATTTACTTAGTACTAAAACGATTATAATCTCTTTATTTTCATTATAATAAGAAACAGAGTTCCAGTTTTTTTCTTCTGTAATAATATATGATTCTGTAAAGTTGTGAGATATGGTGATTTGTTGTACTACAGGATTTGGAATTTCTAAGTTTTCAGGGTATTTTAAATAAATAATTCCTCCCTCAACCTCATCCCAGCGTATAAGAAATATTCCATTTGGCATTGTATATTATTCAGCGTCTAAATATAATTAATATTTTTTAAATGCTTTATTATTAAAAATATAATTTTTATTTACTTAATTAATCAATTATGATATGGTAATATATATATTTGACCGCAAGTTGGTAAAATTAAACCAGATTTAGAGTGATTATCTAAAAAAATAAATAAAACAACATTGATCTATCATTTAGTGGATAGGGTATGTCAGTATTTTATGTATACATTTTAGAAGTCATGAATAAAAATGGAAAAAAAAGATATTACACTGGTTATACCAACAATCTCTATAGGAGATGGAAGGAACATCGAAATGGGACAGGTGCTAAATTTTGTCGAGGAAAGAAACTTATTGAATTAAAATATTTCGAAACTCATCAAACTAGAAAGGAAGCTATGAGAAGAGAATTGGAAATTAAATCTTTATCAAGGCAACAAAAACGAGAGCTAATAAAAACTATCAATTTTAAGACAAATTAGTTGATTTAATCTTTGGATCATATAAATTTTTTAATCTGTCTAGTAGGATTACCAGCATCTGGTAAGAGTACATTTGCTAATTTATTAAAAACTGCCCTTAAAAAAAATTTTAATAAATTAGAGGTCAAGATTATTGATCCTGACGTAATAAGAAAAAATTTAACCTCAAACAAATTCGATTATGAAAAAGAACATATTGTTAGAAAGAGAAATTTAGAAATTATTAGGAGTGAGTTAGAAGAAGGAAATATTGTAATTAGTGATGATTTAAATTACTATTCAAGTATGAGACATGATTTAAAAGAAATTACAGATGACCTTAATCTAAGTTTTTTTATTGTTTATATTGCAACTCCTCTTGAAATTTGTATGAAATGGAATGAAAAAAGAAGAAATCCTGTTCCAAAAGAGGTTATTGTTAAAATACAAGATAAATTTGATATGTTTAATAAATATTTTTGGGATAATCCTATTGCTAAGTATGATCCTTCAGAAGCTGTTGACTTAGACTTTGTGATTAAGGAACTTCTGACTAAAATAGACAAGAGAATGAATATTAAAGATCACAAACTTAAAAAAGAAAAGACTAAGAATGATTTAAGTTCATATAATGAAAATCTAGATAAAATTACTAGATCTTATATAGGAAAACTTGTTCTTGATCCCTACTTCAATCCCCTTAAAAAGAAGATATTCCAATTGAGGAAAACGTATATTAAAAAAAATAAAAATAAAGCACAAAGTGAAGCAGAAATCTTAAAAAATTTTAAAATTTATTTGGAAAAAATCCTAAAAATAAAATTTTCTTGATTTTTCTTTTTATAGACAATTATAAAAATTAAAGAAAAAGAAAATAAACCACTATTACTTTTTTTACATGATAATTTATTTTCAATTATTTGATTAGTTTCGTTTATGGTAAAAATGTCAGAAGGAAAAACTATTAGTAATATTCCTAAACTTAGAATTGAAAGATTAGATAAGAGTCGAAGTGGACGTTCTCTTTGTTATATAGATCAAGATGTAATGTTTGAATTGGGATTAAACACGGGAGACATTGTTGAGATTAGAGGAAAGAAAAAAACTACAGGTATTGCTGTTTCTTCGGGATCTGATAGGGCAAAGGGGATAATTAGACTCGATGGTCTTCAAAGATTAAATGCCGGTGCAACAATCGGAGAGTATGTTACTGTCAAACTCGCAGATGTTTATCCCGCAATTGAAATTGTATTAACTCCAACTCGTCCTAATATTGATTTAAAAAGACAAGCAGAAGCGATCAAGGGGAAGTTAATTGATAAACCCGTAGTAATTGGTGACATCGTTGATGTTTTGGGAACCTTTGTACAAAGGGATGATAATGATAACCCTATGTCTGAAATTATGAAAATGTTTCCTTTTGGAGCTAAAAAAAGACCAACTTTGGGAACTCTAAGGTTAATTGTAGAGAATTCAAAACCTTCAGATAAAGTAGTTAAAATTACTCGCGATACTTTAATAAAAGTTAACAAAAGAGTAGCTGTTCTAAATGTTTCTGGTGGTGTTGTCACTTATGACGATGTAGGAGGATTAACAGATGAAATTCAAAGAATTAGAGAGATGGTTGAATTACCATTAAAACACCCTGAACTATTCCATCGATTGAACATAGACCCACCTAAGGGGGTATTATTCCATGGACCTTCAGGAACAGGTAAAACTCTTATGGCAAAAGCTGTTTCTCAGGAGTCGAATGCAAATTTTATTACAATTAATGGTCCTGAAATAATGAGTAAGTTTTATGGAGCAAGCGAAGGTAGACTTAGAGATATATTTAGAGAAGCTGAGGAAAGTGCTCCATCTATAATTTTTATAGATGAAATCGATTCAATTGCTCCAAAAAGAGTTGATACTTCAGGAGAAGTAGAAAGGCGAGTTGTTTCTCAACTACTATCTTTAATGGATGGGTTACGTGGTAGAGGAGAAATAATTTGTGTTGGTGCTACTAATAGAATTAATGCAATTGATGAAGCTTTAAGAAGACCTGGGAGATTCGATCGTGAGATTGAATTTGGTGTTCCAAATGTTAAGGGAAGAAAAGAAATACTTCAAATACATACAAGGGGAATGCCATTAGAGGATGACATTGATCTGGACCAATATGCTGAAATAACTCATGGGTTTGTTGGAGCAGATATTATGGCAGTATGCCGAGAAGCTGCAATGCAGTCACTTAGAAGAATTTTACCCAAAATCAATTTAGATGAACCAATCCCTAGTGAAATTATTCAAGAACTAAGAATAAAAAATGATGATTTCATTCAAGCTTTAAACATGATTGAACCTTCTGCAATGCGAGAAGTTATGGTTGAAATTCCTGATATTTCATGGGATGATGTTGGAGGTTTAGACGATATAAAAAATGAGTTAAAAGAAGCGGTGGAATGGCCGTTGAAATACCCTAAATTATTTGAAAAAGCAGGAATACGCCCATTAAATGGAATACTCCTTTTTGGACCCCCAGGGTGTGGAAAAACTCTTTTAGCGAAAGCTATTGCTACAGAAACTAAGACGAATTTTATCACAGTTAAAGGTCCAGAATTATTTTCTAAATGGGTAGGTGAAAGTGAAAAATCAGTAAGAAATATTTTTAGAAAAGCTAGACAAGCAGCTCCTTCAATTATTTATTTTGATGAAATTGATGCTATTTCCTCATCTAGAGGTATTAGCGAGAGTACAGCTGTTAGGGATTCCATTGTAAATCAAATATTAGTAGAAATGGATGGAATTGAAAATCGAAAAGGAATTGTTGTAATAGCGAGTACAAATCGACCTGATATGGTAGATTCAGCATTATTAAGACCTGGACGATTAGATCGATTACTATATGTGAGAGCTCCTAATATTGAAGAAAGAGAATCAATATTACGAGTTCATACTAAAAATATGCCTTTAGCTGAAGATGTTTCACTTAAACATGTTGCTCAGATAACTGAAGGATATAGCGGTGCTGATTTGGAAAATGTATGTCGTGAAGCAGGAATGCAAGCGATTAGAGAAAATTTGACTAATTTAGAAAAAATTGAAAAAAAGGATTTTGATTTCGCAATATCAAAAATTAATTCAACATTACCAAAAGAAATTATTGAAAAATATGAAAATATGGCTAAAGAAATAACAAAATCAAGGAATATCCAAGAATCTAAAGCCGATTTATATAGATAATTAACATCTCAAAACTCAACTTTACTCTTTTTCCAAAATTTATGGAAATTTTACAATAATTTTGTAAAATTTTATTATCAACATTTGTTAATTATTATTATTCAAATAATTTTCTTGATGGTTAAATGAGTGAAATTAAAATAGATTGGAAAGGTCATGTGGAAAAGTATCAAATTGCTATGGAAGAATTAAATCTTGATTTTTGTGTTCTAACTAGAGTAAAATCAATTACTTATCTAACGGGATGTTTTGTTCCTTGGAAAAGTTATTTTTTTCTCCCAAAAAAAGGAATGGGAGAGCCAGAACTATTTACTGTACTTCTTGATGTAGAAAGAATAAGAGCAGAGGGACAATTAAAAAAAGTTAGTGGATGGGGACCTCTCAAAGGTTTTTACATCGAAAAAAAGCTAGAAAAAGCAGCTAAAAAAACAGGAGTATACAATCCGAAAGGATCTTCTCCTAAAATAGGTGTTGAATTGGGGTTAGATATTTGTGTAACTGGTCAAATGCTCTCATATACTGAAGCAGAATTATTAAAGAATGTTTTTCCAGGATGTGAACTTATTGACTTTAATGATGAAACTGAGAGAATTCAACTAATTAAAGAACCAGAGGAAATCGCTATGCTTCGTAAAGCATCTGAAATTACTGACATTGGACAAGAAGCTGTTAAAAAGGAATTAAAAGAACGTTCATCAGGTAAAATTTTTACTGAAAACGAGATTGCGGGACTAGGTACTTTAGCTATGAGAAAGGCAGGTAGCAATTATGAATGGACATTTACAGGAAGTCAAGAGATTGGTTCAGGTTATCGAGCAGCTTGGACTTTTAATGGGTGTACACCAGCAACAAATAAAAAAATTAAAGAAGGCGAATCCCTATTAGTGGATTTACATAGCGAATATGGTTGTTATCTTGGAGATCTAAGTCATAATTATATTCTTGGCTCATGTCCCTCTGAGTTAAAAAAGTTCAATGAAATTTATGAGCAGTTATGCTATACTCTAATTGATAATATGTATGTAGGTAATACATTCGATAACTGCTATCAAGAAGTACACAAAGTGGCTGAAAAAGCCGGATACCCCAATGATCTTTTTTTCGGTTTAGGGCACTCAATAGGCATCATAGGAAATGAATCTTCGCCAGTTGTTGTTCCTGGTAAGGATTGGGGGCACTTAACATTTGAAGAAAATATGGTTGAAATTGCTGCAATAGTATTCAATCGTCCTGGGTTGGGTGGCCTTCGACTTGAATCACCAACACTCATAACTAATAATGGCGCTGAAGTGCTCCCTAAAACACCATTTGAAGTCGATTATTTATAGATATGCAAAATATATTATCATTGTAATCATAGATTATTTATCTTAATCAATATATTTCTTTTTATTATGAAAATATCTAATTCTCAAAAAGAACAATTAGTTTACATCTTAAAAAAATTAGTTCAAATACCTACAGAAAATCCTCCGGGAAAAACAGAAGAAGTAGTAAATTTCTTAACTTCAGAAGTATTTAAAGAAGAAGAAGGTTTTAAAAATAGAATTATTACTTTTTCTAAAAGAGATATAACGCTTCATAACTTAATTTCGAGAATTGGCTCTGGAAACCAAAAGATAATTTTATCAGGGCATTTTGACGTAGTTCCTGCAGGAGATCCATCTAATTGGGATTATCCTCCCTTTTCTGGAAAAATTATTGAAGGAAAATTATATGGTCGTGGTTCTGCGGATATGAAAGGGGGAATAACTTCATTGATAGGAGTTATGAAAAATTTAAGTAAAAATAAATCCTTTTTGGATAAATATGAATTAATTTTTTTTGGTACTGCCGATGAAGAAGCAGGTATGTTAGGTGCTCTTACACAAACGAAAAAAGAAGATCCAAAAGAAGCAGATTTATTAATTATTGCTGAACCCACCAACTTAAATATTGGGGTTGCTGAAAAAGGATTATTATGGGCTAACGTAAGAGTTTATGGGAAAGCTGCACACTCTGCGACTCCTAATGAAGGGATAAATGCCATTGAAGGAGCTCTTAAGATCATTCCTCACCTGCATAACTGTTTAGATAATAAACAAAACGAATTTCTAGGGCACTCAACATTAAATGTTGGAACTATTAGAGGTGGTACGAAAATTAATGTTGTCCCTGATTTAGTAGAATTAGAAATTGATTATCGATTAATTCCAGAGCAGAAGCATAATGACGTGGTCTTTAAATTGAAAAATGTTAATTTAAACCCATATTCTATTGATGTAAAAGTAATTAACACTTTACCTTCTGTTAAGACTGATGTAAATCATCGATTCGTACAGAATTTAAAACAAATTACTAATTCAGAAATTATTGGGATACCATACGCCACAGAAGCTGCAATTTATGTCAATCAAAAAAATCCTATTCCATTTGTAATCTTTGGACCCGGAGATCCGAAAGTTGTTCATAAAGCAAATGAATGGGTTCATTTAGAACAAGTATTTCAAGCAACTGAATTCTTAACAGCTGCGCTTATAAATACATATTGAGCTTAGAACATCATATTATAATTTTTTCACAAATTTATCAATCCTGTTCATAGCTTCCTCAAGCTTTTTTAACTCTGTTGCGTACGAGATTCTTATCATGTTATCTGAATATGACCCAAAAATATTTCCAGGAACAATAGCTACCGCTTCTTCTTTCATAATTCTCTCTGAAAATTGCGAACCGCTCAAGTTGAACTTTTCAGTTGAGGGCATTATGTAAAAAGCTCCTTTGGGTTTTATTACATCAAAACCAATCTCTTTTAACCGATCACAAACTAAATTTCGTCTATTATCAAAACTCTCCCAAATCTCCTTAAAAAAATCCATACCCATTTTTAATGCTTCAATAAAACCATACTGAGCAGCATGATTAGTTCCTGCAACAGTATATTGATGAAATTTCTCCATTAAATCTATTATTGTTTTTGAAGCGATAGCATATCCTAATCTGAATCCTGTGGCAGAATATAACTTTGACATTGCATTTACTGTTATAGTTCTTTCAAACATACCATCTAAAGAAGCTGGACTAACATGTTTAAGCCCATCGTAAATATAGTTTTCATAGACTTCATCTGTAATTAAATACAAGTCATTTTCTTTAATAATATCAATAATTTCTTTTAAATCATGTTGACTTAAAGCATAACCAGTAGGATTATTAGGAGTATTAATCAACATAGCTTTAGTTTTGTTTGTAATTGAATTCCTTATTTTTTCAATGTTGGGACTAAAATCTCTATTTCTTTCAACTTCTATCACTTTAACACCAAAAAAAGATGCACAATAAAAGTAAGAAACGAAATTTGGTGATGAAATGATCAATTCATCTCCAGGATTAAAAATTGAAGCAAAAGCTAACATAACAGCTTGACTAGCTCCATTGGTAACAATTATGTTTTCTTCCCATTTTACATCTATCTGATTTACATCATTCACTTTTTTCTCTATTAATTTTAATAACTCAGGGACACCTCTAGTAGGGGCATACATAGTAATGTTTTTATTTAAAGCGTTTATGTTTCCTTGTATTATTAATTCTGGAGTTTTAAAATCTGGTTGTCCAATTCCAAGACTAATGACATCCGAACGATTGGAAGTAAGATCAAATAACTTTCTTATAGCAGATTTTGGAGCTTTTAATAATCTTTGAGACGTTTCTTTCATGATTATACTCTTAATATATATACTTTAAAAAGACTATTTGCCAATCCATTAATATCAAAAGAAGTTGTGCGAGACTATTAAAACTTTTTAAATGTCTACACCATGATTGTTTAAGATTTGATTTACTAAAAGTGTAAAAGCTTCTTCAATATTTTCTCCCAATTTTGCACTTGTTTCAATAAAATGGCTAGCTTTAATTTTTTCGGCTATTTCTTTGCCTCTTTCTTTAGTTACTATTCTTTGATCTGCTAAATCTGTTTTATTCCCAATTAATATATAGACTCCTTCTTTCTTAACATACTTTTTGAAATCTCGTAGCCATTTAGAATTAATACTTTCAAAAGTACTATATCGAGTAACATCATAAACAAGTAAGGCACCTTGACATCCTTGAAAATACATACTGCGAACAACTTGATATTTCTCTTGCCCGGCTAAATCCCACATTATTAATCGAACTTTTGTGTTATCCAAGTTAACATCTTTACGAACAATATTTGCTCCTAATGTAGGCTTATAATCTTCATTAAAAGAGCCTTCTACAAACTGATTTATCAAAGAAGTCTTACCTACAGCAGCATCTCCTAGAATAACTATTTTATACACGAATTCTCGATCGTGAATACCTTTTTCGGTAGTCATTATGCAATTTAATATTTTGTTATAGGTCTATTTAATATTTTTTTTAATTTTTTAAAATTATATTCTAGCTAAAATGGATTTCTTATGTTACTCAATCATATATCTTAATTTTCGTTTTTTACTTATTTAATACTTTTGTCAATTTTTAATTTCACATAAAAACTATTATGTTCCGGATTTTCAACATCATCTATTTCCCTGGTATAGATAACATTATGTTCTGATGGTAAAGATTTTTGTAATGAATTGAATAAGAATCCTTTAAACAGATCACATGGAACTCCAATCTCAGAACAAAAAATACAGTGATCAACCCGTATAGTAATTTCATTTTGGTTATTTTCAATTATACTGACATTCCAATCTGTTAAGATTGAAGAGTTTATATCACTAATTATTTCTTCGAAACTTTTACCAAAAGGAAACAAATAAAATGAAAATTTTTTCCCAATTTCAAATAGGAGATCAGGGGATTCAAATAATAAGCAATTTTGTGCGGAAATGATTTTTTTAAAAGAAAAAAAGTCTAATGTATCATTAGGATTTTCATCTCTTATATCTTTTATGTGCATCATTCCTGCTTCTCTTAAGATTGATTTCATGCCATCATAATCAAGTATATCATGGTAAGCTTGAAGAAGCGCTACGACAACTTTATTTTTTACAAATCCTTTATAATCTCCAATCATTTCTGACTAATTCTTAATAGTCTTTTTAATTCAATATTTTAATTAATTTATTTCGAATTTAATCCCACTGTTCTTTAATATATGCAAAACTAATTTATGAAACGCATCCTCAACATTTTCTCCATATTTTGCACTTGTTTCTATAAATTCAGCAGCATTTATATCCTGAGATAGTGCTTTTCCTACTTCGGATGATACTTTAATTGAATCTTTTAAATCTGATTTATTACCAATTAAAATATAAGCTCCATTAGGTCTGCTATATTTCTTAAAATCTTCATACCATTTTATTTTTATTTGTTTAAAAGTTGAATAACGTGTTATATCATAAACTAACAATGCTCCTACACACCCGTGAAAGAAATTCTGGCGTGTTAACTCATATTTATCCTGTCCAGCAATATCCCATAAGAGTAAACGAATATTAGAATTAATTTCTTCAATATTTATGTATTTTGATACAATATTAACTCCTAGAGTTGGTTGATAACTTTCTTTAAATGAATTAGTAATATATTTATTAATTAAGGAAGTTTTCCCCACAGCAGGATCTCCTAATAACGCTAATTTTAAAGCCCATTCTCTATTCTTATTATCTTCCATCAAATCTCACATAATTCTCAAATATCTAAAAGTGATAAATTAAATTGAGGATCATCAACACGCTTTAATTTTTGATCCATTTCAATTATTTTGACTTCACATGTTACTGAGATTATACTTGGTTGACTCAGATGCCCCCCTATTACTGAATAATCTCTTCTTCCAAGAGTTACATGTA
>JBHLNW010000159.1:0-5129 GCA_048941185.1 Promethearchaeota archaeon | reverse complement strand
CCTCCAGATATTACTATAAATATTAATGACTCTAATTTAGAGAGCAGTTGGTATCAATTGGACAATGGAACAATTATCACTAATAATTATACATGGGCTGGTTTTATTGCTCAGAGTGTATGGGATCAAGTAGGAAATGGAACAGTCATTATCAGATTCTATGCAAACGATACAGTTGGTAATTTAGTAAATGCAGAAGTGATTGTATATAAGGATATCTATCTTCCTTTAATAACGATCATTAATCCAAACCAAAATGAAATATTTAATGGTACAGCACCTAGCTTTACTGTAAATGTAAGTGGTAGTAATCTAGATTCAACATGGTATACCTTGAATAATGGAATAGATAATTATACCTTTACAGGTTTAACGGGGAGTATTAACCCTTCAGCATGGATTTCTCGGGCGGATGGTACCATAACGATTAGATTCTATATAAATAATACCTTAGGGGTCTTAGGATTTGATGAAGTTGCGGTCATAAAAGACACAATTACCCCCCAAATAACTATAAATCTTCCCTTAAATAATACTTTCTGTGGGGTTGCGCCAATTATCAATGCATTAGTAATTGATGCAAATTTAGATAGTATTTGGTATGAAGTTAATACAAGTTATGGTTTATTAGCAAATAATATAAACCAACAGCTTGAAATTTCAATTTGGAGTAGTTTACTAGAAGGAGAATTTTATATCTACATTTATGCAAATGATAGTGCGAGAAATTTGAGTGATCCAATTATAATAAGCTTATACAAAGATATAAGTGCTCCATCCGCACCGAACTTAATAACATTCCCTCAAGGAGAGGTAAGTGGTAATTTACTATTCGAATGGGAACTAGGTTCAGATCCTTCTGGGATCTTAAAGTATAGATTAATTATAGATAATGAGGCTAATCCTTTTGCCACACCGGGATTTGTGTTCGAGATTAACGTTACTGGAAGTTCTTATACATTTACAGGAACTCTTCAACCAGGAACTTATTACTTCTTTTTATATCAGATTGACGGCGCAGGTAATCAGAGTCCCTCCTCAACTCGCAGTTTTTCTATAAGTTCACCATCTCAACCTTCAGAATTTCCAATTTGGATTATCTTTGTAATAATAGGAGCAGCTATAGGTGGAGTAGTAGGGATTGTAGTTCTAAAGAAATCAAAAAACAAGAAAAAATTTGTTACCCAAATTCCTGAAAAGAAACCAGTAGTTAAACCTGTTCAAGAAGTTACTGAAGAAATTTCACTAATGGATTATGATATTCTGAAAGTTATGAATCATGATGAATTAAACGGTAGAGAAGCAAACTTACTCGAACATATTCGGTATTTAGAAGAAAATAAAAATTACACCAAGGCTGCAGAATTGATAGGAGAATTGATTTTAATTAAAGAAATTTTGGGGAATTCGCAAGAAGTAAAATTATATCGCCAAAAACAGATTGATGTCGCAATTACCGGTCTTGAATTTTTAAAAGAGCAATATGAAATTGAATCTAAAAAAGCTGCTCTCTCGGGAGATTATTCAAAAGCACTTGAATTATATAATGAAAGTAAAGTCATCTCTGATAACCTTAAGGGGTATATGGAGCAACAAAAGCTTTCTGATATTGAGGAAAGTACCACTTTAGAAATTATGGAAACACAACCTGAAATAGGAGAAGTGGAAATCGTTTACTCCTGCATGAATGACTTATTAACAAAATATTTTGATGATATTGGAGTTAAGTATTACTCCTATCTTCAGATATATGAGAATTTTCAGGCTCAAATCCACGGTTTAATACTTGCTGAACAATTACAGCTAGAAGATATCGATCCTTTAGTTAGAGAGAGAATTAAATCAATTCAAATCGTCTTTACTGAGGATATGTCTAATGCAAAAGTGACAGAATTATGTCAAACTTTCTATAATCCATATGCGCTATTAATCATAGTCGGTATTAAATGGCCTAAAAATATTGAAGCACAAATCATTGGGACACCTCCAGATATAGGAATAGAATACCAAGAAAATATCAGAATTATTCACTATGAGTTATTTATGACATTATTAGGATTAACGGGTGCTTATGAGACCGCATTTAAAGAAATTATTGATTTATATAATAAATCAGAAATAGAAATTTTACGAGAGACTCAAGAATCAAGTGAAGTAATCATTCACAGCACTGATGAATTAACATATGATCTTAAAGAAAAAGGTTTGATTAGAGATAAATTAGACGAGTATTTTATTAGATAAATTGTAAAAGATCAGATTTTATTATTAACTCTCTTTTTTTTATATTTTTTTAAAGATACAAAATAGTATTGAATATAAGATTAAGTTGTTCTAATAATTCTAATAGTATTTCGGAACTAATTTTTGAAATTAAATAACGCATTGAGAATGTAATTAGAAATAAAAAATTAAAATTAAAATTTATTTGAATAACAAGTCGGGTTCATTTTATTAGCCATCGAATTTATTAATTTCAGGTTTTTACTAGAAATCTTTCTGCATTTTATATTTAGAAATATTATATCAAATGAGTAAATTTTAATTTTTAGTTATTGCTTAGGATTATTTAAAAGTCCAAACACTATATGTTCATCTTAGTATTTATCTAATTTAGTTATTTTAAAGAAAACGAGGCTTTTAACTTGAAAAGAGTAAAATTCAAAATTACGCTATTGTTATTTATTTTTATATTCCTTATATCTTCAAATATATATACTTTCAATGATTTTCTTACACTTCATAGCAACAGTGATGAAGAAGATGATTTTTATAGTGATAGAATTCCCCTGGCTCAATCACCAGTCAATTCATCAAGTAATTGGTGGAGTTCATTATACAATTATCGAATCCCTTTAAATATTACAAATATAAACACTAAAGACCTTCCTAAAGGCTATTCTGTTAACATATCAGTAAATACAGTAGCATTAATTTCTGATGGAAAACTTCGAACAGATGGAAACGATCTTCGAATAGCATGGTATAATTCGTCTAATAAAGCATGGTTAGAGCTTGATCGCGTAAATGAATCCAACTATAATGAAATTGACACAAAAATATGGTTTAAAACCCAGGAAATAATAAATCCAGGAACATCTGATACTAATTATTATCTCTATTATGGCAATCCTAATGCTTTTAGCCCTCCAATGAATAGAAGCAAGATTTATGATTTTTATGACGATTTTACTCAACTAGATGGGCCCGCTGACGGCTGGACGAATATTACTGGGACCTGGACAGTTATTAATAATGAATACCAGGAAAATTCTACTTCATTAGATTGCACAAGTTTATTAAATTCATATCAAATAACGAATTCTTCAATTGAAGTCCGAGTTAAAACGAATGGAACCAGTTTTGGAGTAGGGGTCAAGTTTAGATATGCGAATCCTACCAACTTTTTTTGTGCTGGTCTAGGATATTGGGATAAAGAAATCTCATTTGGTAAGCAAAATGCTTCAGGTTGGTATGAAATAGCGTTCGATGGAGTTGATGAGTCGAATTTAGTTAGTGATCAGTGGTACAATCTAAAAATAGAAAGTATTGGGAATCACCATAAAATCTATTTAGATGATGTTTTAAGAATTGATACTACTGACAACAATCATCTCAGTAGTGATGAAATTGGTCTTTTAACTTGGTCAACTAACACATCATTTTTTGATGATTTGAAAATTAGATTATTGATGTCTCCCGAACCGATTTTAACCTTTGGTAATGAAGAGATGTATCGTCATTCGTCAGAGGATTTCCTTTATTACAAGATTTTTACTATTGATAGTAGCAAAGTAATAGGTTCTTCAAATCTACTTGATTTTCCTTTTTTAATATCACTTGAGGATCCTGACTTGCGTCATCATTGTCAACCTGATGGTGATGATATTGCTTTCTCTAATGGTACTGTATGGTTAGATCATGAAATTGAGTTATTTAATCAAGCGTTCAATTCAACTCATGCTAAATTAGTAGCATGGGTTAGGATTCCTTCCTTATCACCCACAACTAATACTAATATTACCATGTATTACGGAAATCCTACTATGAATTCTCAAGAAAATCCAAAGGGAGTATGGAATCCTAATTATAAAGGTGTATGGCATTTAAAAGAGGATCCTTCTGTATCTAAAATAAAAGATAGTACTTCTAATTCTTACCATGGAACTTCATACGGTTCAATGACTAGTATTAATCAGTTGGAAGGACAGATTGGTGGAAGTTTACAGTTTGATGGAATAAATGATTATATAAGTCTAGGACCTGATTCAGGGTTAAAGCTTACTGATGCATTTACAATCGAAGCATGGTATAGTGGAATTTACAATACAACTGTAGATACACGTTCTCCAATATATTGTAATGGTTTTTCATATAGTAATTCCATTGGTGTAAGGGTCGAAGCTTTTCATTCAAATTCTGGCAGAGATGCACGACTAGCTGTTGGAGATGGGATTACTTTTGATTACATACGCTCTGATTATGGGATTAGGGATAACACATGGACTTATTTAGTAGGTACTTATGATGGCTCAACTTTAAAATTATATATTAATGGTACTAAACAAAGTGATGAAACTGTTATAAATATAGACTATAATGCTAATAATGCTACAATAGGTATAAATTTAGATTATACTGTACAATGTTATAAAGGTCTTATTGATGAATTAAGACTTTTAACTAATGTAAGATCTGCTGAATGGATTGCAACGGAATATAATAACCAATATGAACCAGATTCTTTTTATTCTGTTGGAAAAGAAAATTTAGTACAGGAATATCTTCAACACGAAAATTATTTTGCTAATTATAAAATTATTACAATTAATCATACTCAAGTTTCAGGAGATGGAGTTCTTCTTGATTTTCCAGTATTGTTTTCCACGATAGATTCAGATTTACGTGATGCTGTTCAAGATGATGGTGATGATATTGCTTTTGCTAAAGATAATATTTGGTTGGCTCATGAGATCGAAATTTTTAATTTTACATATAATCCTACAGAGTCCCAGTTAATTTGTTGGGTAAGAATCCCTTTTCTATCCGGAACAAACGACACTCAATTTCGTATGTATTACGGGAATTCTACTATGAATTCGCAAGAAAATCCAAGTGGTATTTATGAT
>JBHLNW010000158.1:0-5175 GCA_048941185.1 Promethearchaeota archaeon | reverse complement strand
ATTCTTTACTTCTATTATATTTTCAGTCATATTCTCTCATAGGTTAATTTTTCATTACAAAAATACTTTTCTAAAAACAATTTTTACTCATTTATAGGTTTAAAAATAAAATTTAGAGTTATTTATTTCTTCTTCTATTTCTTCTTAGCTTATGGATTATTAAATACGTACTTAATCCTCCAATACAAATTACTAATACGGTGATTGTAGTAAAGAAAATCCAATCTGAATTTATCGCAACAATTTGATATATTATATTACTACTGTCATCTCTTATTACAAATGAGGATATTGTTCCTTCAATACTATAAGTAATTTCTATAGTATAATTTGTCTCACCAACGCGATTAATTGTAAGTACATTGTTACTAACAGTTACATTTTTGCAATCAAGCGTAGTAACGAATTCTTCTAAATAAGTATTTAAAGGAGTGCCTAATGTGAATCCGTTGAAGATGAATAACCACAAAAATTCATCTGGTTTTAAAATTGGAAAGCTATAGTTATAAAACTGAATTGCAGGAAGACTATTTAGTTCAGTCGATAAATTATTATAGTTAGAAAGAATCTCATTGAAATCTGTTGGATTTTTAAATATTAAAAGTGGATCATTTGGAATTGTAGGATCTTCTTCAAAGTTTCCAATCGTAAAATTCCATACAGCACGTAGACCAACCCATAGATCGTAGCTATTTGTGTAATTAGCGTTCACGGTAGTTTCATTGTATCCTTGACTATTCATTAATTCTATTAAAAGAATAAGATCTTCAGGTTCAAACAAGATTGGCAAAAATAATGAAACAAAAACATCATAAGTTTCCCAAGTAACATAATTCCAACCTTTTATCGTGTTTTTACTTTTCGCACCAGTTTGATTTGAATCTCCTCCGAACCAACTTGAGGGTGATGTGCTTGAATTAACAGTACTTTCCCAAGCAAATTCATCATAAATTGTAACTGTAAAAATTTCAGTGCCTTTAGTTAATGCAACATTATAATTCCCATTAGCTACGGTAATAGTCGTAAAAATACCCAAGAAAATTATACCAAGAAGCGATATTCCAATAATGCTAATTTTTGTTTTTTTTATCATTTTATAATTGCCTCCGTTTGAATAAATATGCAGCTAATAAAAAATAGACAACTATATAAATCAGGAGTAATGTTATTCCCATCTCAATACTAGGGGTCACCCATTGGCCAAATGTAAAATCACCCCCCATACCACCAGGACCCATACCACTAAATGAAAATTCAGAATATCTCGGATCTGGAAAAGGATATTCAAGTATTCCTGTTATAAGGCTCCCTAAATATGCTAAAGAGTACAATGGTTCAAAACTATCTGCAAAAATTAATGTAATAATCTGATCAGCTATATTAAATCCAATAAGAAGTATTAATAGAGTTGAAATTATAGTAAGATTTACACTCCTCATAAATGAGCTAAAAAATGTAACAAAACTGCTTAATACTATTATATATAATACCGCAATACCATAGGAATAGAAAAATCGAATATTAATTGGTCCACCGTAATAGAAGAATCCTAAAAGTCCTAATATAAAGTAATAAATACTAATTATCGCTACTACTAAGATTAAATTTCCAAAATATTTACCTATTATCAATTTATATTTGTTTATTTTAGGAAAAACTATAAAACCCGTTTTTTTATCAAATTCAGAACAAATTATTCCCGAGAAAAACAGGCACGCAGCAAATAAAGTTATAAATGAAATGAATTGTAAACCATTACTAAAAAACTCCGCTTGTGTATCTGGTAAAAGATAGAATGGGATTAATTGTAATATATAACCCAATAAAAATGCTACGATGATAGCGACTAAGGAAAAGAAATAAAATTTCTTTCTTTGGTTTTTTATTTCGAATATAATAGTGTATAATATTGGTTTTAATCCGTTAAATTTTGTATTTCTACTGTTCATTTTCCTATGCCTCTTTATTCAATTTAATTTTACTTTTTATATTATTATCTTTAACCATTTCTGCATAAACTCTTTCTAGTTGCGAAGTTTTTGGTTGAGTAAATGAGATGACTGTAAAATCTGATTCAAACTCCCTTATCAAAATCTTTAGAATATTTCCTTTTGATTCATTTCTTCCATCATAAAATATTTTAAATCCTTGTTGTTCTGGATAGTATTTTACTGGTATCTTCGAGATCATCGGGTCTAAGTTCTTGTCTAGATATGGACTAAGTCTTTCAGTTAATTTATTTATTAATGGTTCTAAATCACTCGCATTAATAGGCTTAAGTAATACACAATTTAATTCACTAGACTTTAAGGTTAGTGCTAAATTCTCTACAGTATCAAACCCAATAATGGAACCATAATTAATTAAGGCAATTTTATCACATACTTCTGATATTTCATATAACATATGCGAAGCAACAAAGATTGTTTTTCCTAGTGATTGAAGCTCTCTTATATATCTCCTTATCTCCACACGTGCTAAGGGATCCAAACCAGTTTGGGGTTCATCTAATATTATTATTTCTGGATCGTGAATAAGTGCTTGAATTATTCCTATTTTCTGAGTCATTCCTTTAGAAAAATTCTTTACTGGCTCAAATTTCCACTCAGAGAGTTTGAAGCGCTCTAAAAGCTCATCTATTCTTTGATCAATTTTATGTTTAGGGTAATTTTGAAGATTTGCGAAATATCTTAATAATTGATAAGCCGTCATGTTGTAAAAGGCGGGAATATCTATTAAAAACCCTATTTGGCTAAGATTTCTTGATATTTCTTGTAAATCCTGTAATATGCTGCCATTAGGTCTAATAAGTATTTTACCCGAATTTGGTCTCAAAATTTTCGCAATCATTTTAATCGTTGTCGTTTTACCCGCTCCATTAGGGCCTACTAATCCAATAGTTTCTCCTTTATGAACTTCGAGGTTTATATTATTAACAGCTGTTAGATTGCCAAATTTTTTAGTTAAATTTTCTAATTTAAGAACAATTTCAGACTTATCGGTCTTTGGTTTTTTAGGAATAAATGTTTCTGAAATCTTTTCTGTTGAATTTTCTTCTATTTTATCCATTGTATTCATATTCCTCACTCATTTTAATAGAATCTTCAACCATTTCCATTATTTTTTCTTTATCTAAAGATTCCATTTTCTCAATTTCCTTAATAATACGATCTAAATCCGCTCTCCTTTTCTTAAAATTCTCAATTTTATTTTCTATCCTTTGAAGCATATCCCTCATCCAAGATCTTATACCTCTAAAGAAATCAATAGCATCATCTTTATCTTCAAAATCTTCAATCTTTTCCAACAGAATCATTCTTAAACCCTTAGATGGTGTAATCTCTGACATCATGCTGAAAACATTACCCCATTTCAATTTTAATTCTTCCAAGTATTTTCGTCCTAACTCAGTTATCAGAAAAAACTTATTTGGACGCGCTTCTATGATTTCTTCTTTAGACATTAAATATTTCTTGTCCTCTAATTCTTGCAGATTTCTAATCATAGTACCTCTTGGAAAATTATATTTCTCCTGTAATTGAGAACCAGTAATTCCATTGGGATATTCAGTAATTATCATTAAAACAATAAAATCTCTAATTTCTTGAAATGCCTCCTTACCTATGGGTGTAGGTGGTCTGAAAGGCCCACTTGAAAATGGCGCAAATAAACCAAAGGGTGGGATATTACCAAATGGTGGATGATGTGGAGGTCCATCTCCTTCAGGCGGACCTTGCCCCATGAATCTATGTTCTCTGTTCTCAAACCTAAATTGATCTATATCTCTTTTAAACAATGTCTATATCACCTAAAAAACGAATGTGTCCAACTTGGACAGATATATAACAGAAGTTAATCATAATATTTAAATGTGTCCATTTTGGACATATAGATTTTTTTATAAAAATTTTATTTATTCTTGTTCTCTATTTTCATTGCTATAAGGCCACTTAATATATTAATCCCTGTCTTTACAGAAGCACGTATTCCTAATTTATCGTGCATGGTTTTAAGTAACAATCCTAAGATAACATTAAACGCCGCGACAACAATCCAGATCGTCAAATAGGCATTTAATTGGTCGATAAAGAGGATGAGCAGAACATTATGCCCAAGAAAGAGGGTAAATGAGTAATAGGAATAGAAATAGAGAAACCTATAACTCTTTTTTGTTTTAATCAATTCTAATATTTCAATTACAATAAGAACAGCTAAAAACGCTATTGTGAACCCTAATGCATAAAGAACAGATGAGATGGAATTAAATAGGATAAAATTAGGATAAAAAAACAATATACCAAAAATAGTGATGGATACTCCAATTAAAAAGGAATACAATATTGCTTTGTTTTTGAATAAAAATTCTTTATTATATTTTTCCGAACCATTTTTCAAATCATAAATATAATCTCCCATTACAGAACCGACGAGTAGGATTCCGTAATAATTTAAGATAACATATGTGTCTACTGGATTAAAAAGCATGTGATAAGTTACACCTAATATATTAAGTTGTCCATTATGGGGTGCAAGTGCTATTAATAAGACTTGGTTAAAAATAATGGCAAGTGTAGCTACACACAACCTTACTGTTTTTGATGTTTTTAATAAAGGCCATGCTAATAACAATGATATACCTATTGTTTGTAAAGCATTCCAACTCCATATATCTGTTAAATCACCACCAAATACCATGACAACACTAAAGTTGAAGATAAGTGCTATTATTAGTATAAAAATCGCTCTCAAGAGAAAAGAATTCCTCATAGTCTTCATCAGAAATTTTTGAGTTTGTAAGTTATTTTTATACGCTAAAGTTGCACTTACGCCTGAGATAAAAAGGAATCCGGTGGCACCAATAGGCGCTAGAAAAGCATACAACCAGAATTTTAGCCAGAAATCTTCTGGTCTTATCCAGAATTGAAGCATATGTCCATATACCATAATCCAAATAGAAAAACCCCTTAAAACATCAACACTCTTTATCCGCTGCATTTTCCTAAAAAATAATTTTTAAATTTAAAACTTAAATTGTCAAAGTATTATATAATCTTTTATAAAATTAGAAATGTGATCCCCCATGAGAGTATCTACTAAAATAAAAGCAATTAAATAGCAATCAGCTTTTTAATATAGCAACTTTAAGATATTATTATTTTCTAAAGTGGATTATCA
>JBHLNW010000157.1:0-5190 GCA_048941185.1 Promethearchaeota archaeon | reverse complement strand
TACCAAAGGATGAGGATGTTTGATAGATTTATAAAAACTAAATTATTAAGAAAAAAATACGATTATTATCTTCCAGGAAAAATTGAAAGATAAATAATAAGGTATAACCTTTTCTATTTCTCTCTTGTAGTAACCCATTTACCTTTGCATTTTTCGGAGCAAAAAACATGAATAGTAGTAGGTTCTTCTACGTCAAAATGTTGAACATTTGCTCCTCCAACAATTTCTTATCCACATTGTTGATATTTCACTTTAGCCATTTCTACCACTATTAAAATTTTTAAATTATTAATTAAATTTAGCTCTAATAAACCTTGATAATAGCAAAAATACAAATATTTTCGTGTAATCACAAAATTGTAATGGGCTAAAAAAGTGGTTATGAATATGACTTATAAACCAAAGATATATTTCACATCCAATGTTTTCTCATTTAAGGAAATCGGATCTAATGAAAAAATTTCTGAATTTTTACGTAAAAGCATTAAGGATTTATGGTATCAATTGGATAAGATTTCTGAAGTTAAAATATTTAACGGGAGATTTCCTACAGAAGAACAGATCAAAAATGACTTAAAAATTTTCAATCCAGATATTTTGGGTTGCCATTTAAGCCATAACATATCGTCAGAAATCTTGAAATCCTCAAATCTTATTGTAGTTTCCACATCAACAGTAGGATATGACCATATCCAAAGAACTCAACAAGATGATATACTAATTACTCATACTCCCGGAGTGCTTCATGAAACAGTAGCTGATTATACTGTAGCGATAATAATGGCCAACCTAAGGAATTTAATTGATCTCCATGCTTATGTATGGAATCATAAATGGAATTCTGAAGATAAATGGGATTTAGATAAATCTCTTTCCTCAGTTATTAGTGATCAAACACTTGGTATTGTAGGATTGGGTGAAATCGGAAAAGAATTAGTTAAAAAATTATACCCTTGGGGCGTTAAAATCCTTTATAATGATAAGAATCAAAAGAAAGATTTTGAGAAAAAATATCCATTAATCGAATATAGAGAAAATATTGAGCAAATCTTTAGAACATCAGATATAATCAGTTTACACATTCCTTTTAATAAGAGTACAGAAAGTTTAATTAATCGAAACTTATTAAAATTAATGAAAAAGGATTCTTTACTTGTAAATACTGCCCGAGGAGGGATTTTAGAATTAGATACACTAATAGATATGTTAGAAAAAAAGGAAATTAAAATAAATTTTGTATTTGATGTATTTCCAAACGAACCAATTGATTCTCTTACTCTCAATCGTCTGAAAAAAATAAAAAGTGAACAACCAGATATAAGAATGATCCTATTGCCTCATAATGCTTCAGCTGACGCAAATACGCGAGCTGAAATGAATATCCTTTTTTTAAAAGATATAATTAAAATTATAAAATCTAATTCTATAAAAGATTTACAAGAAATTCATTTTATTCCAGAACATAAAAATAAATTAATAGAAAAGAAATGGAGAATTTATAATTATTGGGGTAAAAAATGATAAGATCATTTATAGCCATCGAATTAAAAGATAAAGATACAATTGAGAAAATTATTTTATTATCTCAAAGATTAAAGCAAAATCAACCAAAGATTAAGATTGTAGAACCAGAAAATCTTCATATGACAATGAAGTTCTTAGGAGACATACCTGAACATTTAGCACCTAAGATTTATACGATTTTAAAAGAAGAAATTAATGAAAAAATGTTTCAGGGAAAAAGTCTAAAATGTTCTCTGAAAGGTGTTGGCCAATTTAATAACTTTTCAGTTTTATGGGTAAAACTTATAGGTAATATCGAATTCCTACAGAATCTTAAAGATTCAATTGAGGACTTATTATTTAGTAAATTAAAAATAGAACGTGATAAAAGGACTAAATTCAAACCTCATTTAACTATTGGGAGACTTAAAAAAGGGAGAATAAATTATAAAACTTTTGACACACTTAAGAATTTAATTAATGAAAACAAAGGTTTGGATTTTGGAGTTTTTAACATTACTCAAGTTAAGTTGAAAAAATCACAGCTCACTCCAAGCGGACCAATCTATTCTGACTTGGTTTATTAAATGCAGAAAAAAAAGCCAATTAAAGCAATTGTTTGGGATTTAGATGGTACATTAATACATTTTAGAATTGACTATTTGAGAGCTCGCAGAGTTACTATTAAAATTTTAAAACATTATGGAGTTCCTAAACATCTCCTTACAGTAAAAATCTCGATTTTAGAAAATGTAAGACTTGCTCGAGAATTTTTCGAAAAAGAAGGGTTGTCTAAAGAAAAAATAGATAAAATAATCGAAGAAGTTGATATTGAGATTGAAAAAGTAGAATATGAAGCCGCAATCAATGCTAAAATGATAGATGGAATAGATAAAGTTTTAGAATTTGGACGAAATAAAAATCTCAAACATGCTATTTTTACCTTTAATACTAAAAAAAACGCTGAAATTTCACTCAGAACTGTGAATTTATTACATTATTTCGATATTATTTTAGGCCGAGATAACGTAATTAATCTTAAGCCGCATCCAGATCATTTAATTCAAATTTGTAATCAATTAAAGGTAAAATCTAATGAAATAATAGTAATTGGAGATAATGTTCGTGATATTGAGGCGGCAGTTAATGTCGGAGCTTATTCAATAGGTGTTCTTACAAATTTAGCAAATACTGAAAGCCTCCAAATAGCAAATAAGATAATTAAAGAGAACGAAATACCCTTAAAACTGATAGAAGAAATTGAGAAATTTATAAATTTATAAAATCATAATTTCATCTATAAAATAATAAATAAAATAATAAAAAAACTAGAAAAACTATTTTAGAATAATTACATTTCAAGGTTTAAGTCAAAATAATGAAAGTTGAGTATTATTTAGATATTTTAAAACCTCATCAGCCCGGCATTGATTTATTAGCTCGTACCTTGCTGAATATTAATGGAGTAACAAAAGTTCGAATTAAAGTTGATGAATTAGATCAAAAGACAGCATCTTTACATGTGAATATTGAAGGGGTTAATATTTCACTCGAAGAAATAACAGAGGTTTTAGGATCGATGAACTGTGCGCTCCACTCTGTCGACGAAGTTATTGTTGAAGAGAGAGATTAACATCAAACTCTACCAGATCGCCAAACAGGAAAATCATTAACATTATTGTTCCCTATAAGGCGTTCTTTTCTTAATTATATCTTTACTCTAAATTTTTTTTTAATAATTGGATTATCCAAAAAAATAAAAACTAGTTCTACTCAATTTAATCTAAATAAGTTATAATTTATTGAGATGCAAGATCCGAGTATAATTAAAATTATTCAAGAGGAAGGAGAGATCAATGATGAATTAGATTTTGCCTTAATGAATTATTTACTTCAAAATCGGGGGCCTGGTTTTACTGCTTGTCAACCTTCTTTAGTGGAACTTGAAGGGGGTAAGAAAGCTATCAAAATGAATATAGATCACACTTTTGTCGATAAAGATAACAAATTACTGGGTTTAGGAATTGTTGGAAAAATATATATTGATTTAGATTCTCTTCAAGTAATTTATTGTACTCCTCTTAAAGATTTAGAGAGCAATATCAAAGTATTAAAATCTGCTGGAATTGAACCACAACCTAGACCTAAAGGAAAATATTAATTTTAATCTCATTCAATAAAAGCAAAAAGATATTTATCCTTGGAAAAAAATATAAAATTCACTTCATACTAATCCTTATTGAATTATAATGTCAAGCAAAGAGAGTAAAATCAAAAATTTAATCCAAGATTATTTGTTAGATGAAGGATTATTACGAGAAAAGCTATCAGATCCTAAACTAGATTTTGGTTTTCGATTCATATTTCCTCCTGGACAGGATCCATTAGGACGACAGGTGGGTAGAAATATGGTAGTTTTGCGACCTAAAAATAAAAACTTAATTATTGTGAGTTTAGGCATTCAAATTTCAGAACTTCATATAAACGCTTTGAATTCGTTAGAAGAGAATAAAAAAATAAATTTTTTCATGGATTTACGAAAATTTTTTCTTTTAAAAGATGTTTTTTTTCGAATAGATATAAAAAATCACAGATATGAAATATTAGATCAATTTTTTCTTGATAACAATGAAACATTTTCTAAGAATACTTTTTATAAAACCGTTCAAAAAGTGTTTAATTGTGGTGCTTATAGTAACATAATATTAACAGAATATTGTGCCGGTAAGATAAAACCAGAAGATTTTTTGAAATCTAAAGAATTCGATTCAGACTCTAACTTTTCTCTTTATTCATAATCATCGTTTTAAATTTAGAGGTGAATTAAGAATTTTTAAAAAATGGTTACAAGCGCTTGGAAAATTAGATTATGTTCAAGGAAAGACAAGGCCTAACGTGGATTGCATCCTATGTGCCGTGAGAGATAATGATGAAAGAGTAATCACTCTAAAGATTTATGAGGATGAGATTTGTTTTGTGGTGCTTAATCTTTATCCATATAATCCCGCCCATTTACTGGTTGCTACCACTAAACATAAAACAAAATTTCTTGATCTTACCAGAGCTGAGATTCTACATATATTTCGTACTATTCAAGGATTACAATTATTAATAAATGATTTATATAATCCTAAAGGTTATAACATAGGTATAAATCAAGGAGGAGATGCGGGAGGTAGTATTGAACATTTACATTTCCACATTATACCAAGATATGGTTCAGAACTTGGATTCATAGATATAGTGGCCCAAACACGTGTATTACCAGAAGGATTAGATGATGTTAAAAAGAAGTTAGAAAATAATATTAACAAGTTTCTAACTAAAGAATTCTTTGAGAACTATTAACAAAATATAAGAAAAAAAAAATCTTTAATTATAAAAATCTGAATGATTTATCTTGTTGCGTTTCGTATATCTGCAGCAGTAACTCTTTTGCGTTTATCAGCTTTACAAATCTTAATTGCATCTTTTGTGGCATTAGCTGCCGATTTCTCTAAAAAGTCAATTAATTTATCAAGAGCCTCAGCTGCAACTAAATCAGCACCTTCTTTTTTCATTAATCTTCTAATAGGTGCCTTTGCAATATATCCTTCAGCTTTCTTTTTTACTGGAGCTTTCTTTTTAGCCATGATTATTCCTCCACAATTTAATTATTTTGGTTTGTTTTTTAAATGTTAATTAAGT
>JBHLNW010000056.1:0-22450 GCA_048941185.1 Promethearchaeota archaeon | reverse complement strand
AAAGGAAAAGGAAATTGGGACAATATATATGATTTCCTTAACGATGATACAACAAATCCGATAATAGCAGATCCCTTAAGACTCTTTCATATTTGTCCTATCTCAGATGGTGCTGCGGCACTAGTTTTATGTAATGCTGACAAAGCTAAGGAATATAGCGATACTCCAATTCTTATTTCTGGAATTGGTCAAGCGACTGATACTCATATAGTATTTGAGCGTGAGGACATTACAATTCTAAAAGCTTTAAAAGTTGCTTCAAATCAAGCCTATAAAATGGCTAATAAAACACCAAAAGATATCGATGTTGCTGAATTACACGATGCTTTCGAAATTCTTGAGGCAGTGCAATCTGAAGATATAGGCTTTTTCAAAAAAGGTGAAGGAGCAATGGCAGCTCATGAAGGATTAACTCAAATCGGAGGTAAAATCCCAATTAATCCTTCAGGAGGATTAAAAGCTCGTGGTCATCCACTTGGAGCTACAGGTGTTGCACAAGTTGTTGAACTAGTATGGCAACTAAGAAGTGAAGCTGGAAAAAGACAAGTTGAAGGGGCGGAAACAGGTATCACCTGTAATTTTGGTGGTTTTGGAAACAATATTATATCAATTTTGGTTGAAAGGATGTAATTATAAGTTATATTTTAGAAAGATAGAAAATTAGTTCATTTTGTTATTACAGTATAATTAGTTTTAAATGGGAAAATCAATGAATCAAATTCTAAAGACAGATTCTTTTGAACTAATTCTTCTCAAAAGAGCAGAAGGCTTATTGTATTATTGTATACAGTCTTGAACAAAATGATTTAGGTTCAGATAGTTTTACGTATATAAAGAATTGGTATAATGAATTGAATAAGTATTGTGGCGATATTCCTGTTGTATTATTTGCCAATAAAGTTGACTTGGTAAATGAAAATAACTTAAATGAACATGAAATTGAAGATTTAGTCAAGGGATATAATTTTCTCGGATATTATATTACTTCCGCAAAGACAGGGCAGGGAGTAATAGAAGCATTTAATGCGATTATTGAAAAATTATATTATAAATTTAAAAAATTAGCTGAAATAGAATAGCTGAATTTTATTTTTGTTCAATCTGCATAATCTCTGCTAGAAAAAGATCTGCGATTGTTATCCATTTTTGTTTAGTCTCAGCGTCAGATGTACTTTTCTTTGTTAACTCTTTTCCTTTATTAAGATTTTCAACTGCTAAGTTGTAATTTTGAAGTTCCTTATAGCAAATTCCTAGTTTAATATATGTTTGATTGATATACCATTCATCTTTAGCTACTTCTATTGCTTTTTGAAATTTCTTAGCTGCTTCTTTATAATCTTCATAAAACATTAGAATTTCCCCATATGTATCGTGATATGTTCCATTATCAGGCACTCGTTTGGTGATATCTTGCATAATTTTTACTGCTTCTTCTCTTTCATTTAAATAATGCAACCAATAAGCCTTATAGTTAAGGAGATCAGTATTTTCAGGATATTTCTCAATTAATTCATTAATAATCTCAAGACCCGATTTAACTTCTCTCATCATTCTAAGAACCGATGCTTTTTTCATTTTTATATCCATTTCATTATCAGGAAAAATTTCGAGCATTTTATCTAATATTTTTAAAACTTCAGTGAGCTGTTCATAATAAATCAAAATTCCAATCTTAGAATTATATAATTCAAGATTCTTTGGATCCTTCTTAATCTCTTTGTCAATTTCCCTGATTTTTTCTTCATATTGTCCTTCTATGGCTTCAGGGCTTTTAGAATGAATTATATCCATCATATCTTGCCATATTATTCCTTCTAATTTATCATAAGTTTCTTTTAATTCAACCTTTGCTTCAATTTTATAGGCTAAATAATTAATATATTTTGGCAAAAATTCTTTTAGTGGTTTTTTTAGCTTTTTATTAAATAAAATCTCACATATATCCTCTACTATTTCGTCTATAGTAGAACGAATATCTAAGGATCTTGAAAAAAGTTTATTTAAGTATGTAAATTTAGTGATATGATCTTCTGTGATAGCTCGAAGCATGATTTCTAATCGTTCTTGTTCCTGAAAGTAATAATAATTATCTGGTGGTACTATTAATTTGAAAAATTTAATAGGATATATTTGGTTCTCGACAATCTCATCAATATAATATTCTAATTTTGATTCTTTTATCCCATATGTATTTGAGAAATCTTCTATTGAAACATAATCAGGATATTGATCAGGATGGTTAATTGAAAGAAAAAGTAATATCAAGTCAAAATCTTCCTCCTCAGTTAACATAGCTTTCACTCTTGTATAATCCAATCTTAAAACATTATGTAGGAATCTAAATTGAATATCTTCATTTTTAATATCATATTTTTTAAAAAATCTGATAGTTTTTTTAGTGATCTCCTCAATACGTTTGCTCTCTTCATCTAAAATTGATTGCCTATCTAAATCGTAGTTTTGTAACATTCTTGAGTATTCTAGTTTACCAGATTGTGTAATACTATATCTCTTATTCTCTTTTATTATAAATCCTTTATCTAATAATAAATTCATATTTTTAGACAATGATGATTGGTTGATAGATAGGGGTTCCTCAAGAAAATTAGACCATTTCAAATAGCCGTTGTTATATACCATCCATAAAATCCAATCATCATAGTTTCTTCTCCTTTTGATAACATCTGGTGGATAATTCAGTTTCTTTTTCTTCTTAAGTGCTCCAGAAATTACATTAAATCTTTTTTGGCCGTCTGATGTTATCTTATAATGACCTCGAGAATAATTATCAACATAGCCCCTCCCTTTCAACATAGTAAGATATTTAGATAAGGTAGATAACCGAAGTTCAAGTGGTTTTTCAGTAAAGTCTGACCACTGGCATTCCTCATTATTATTTAGCATCCAAAGGATAATATGTTCAAAATTCTTCTTCCCAAATTTGGGAGTTTTATAGATTTCTTCAGGAGGATAATTAGTAACACTCATAATTTATGAAAATCCTTTTAAGATTCTTTAAATATAGATAGTATTTTCATATTTATAACTTTTTTTCAAATTCGAACTTCGAACAAAGTTCTATAATAAAGACTATATATCGAAGCAAATATATATTGAAATTAAGAAAAAAAAACTAAAAAACATGGTTGATAATGATGAAAATAAGAGAAAAGGGACAAATAGTCATAAGGAATGTTGGAATTTATACTTTCCAAACTAATAATAAATAAATTTTTTTTATTCTTATTTTTTTAAATCTTGTTTAATTTATCTTGTTTTGATTATATCATTAATTCACAAATTTAAATCAGAAAACGTGTAATCTAAAAATTTATATTAATATAAATCTGATCTTCATTAGATAGAATTAATTCATTATATTCTTATTTTCTAGGAAAATGAGTAATTCTCAAAAATATAATTTTAAGATAGCTGTTATTGGGGATGGAAGCGTAGGAAAAACCTCCTTAATTAAAAAATTTACTGAAGGCTCTTTTCAAACAGATTATATTAAGACAATTGGAGCCCAATTTTCTGAATATGATGTCGAAATTGATGGTGATAGAGTTAGATTAATATTCTGGGATATTGCCGGGCAAGATGATTTTCTTTTTCTACGACCTTCCTTTTATAGAGAAAGCAAAGCAGCCATTATAGTATATAGTCTTGAAGAAAATGATTTAGGTAGCCAGAGTTTAAGACATGTACCAGATTGGTATGATGATATAAAAAAATACTGTCGCGATATTTCTATCGTAGTATTTGCTAATAAAGTTGATTTAATTAATAATGGTGATTTAGACAAAGCAAAAATTGAACAGATTGTGAAAGAGTGTGATTTTCTTGGATACTACCTAACCTCCGCAAAAACGGGGCAAGGAGTGTATGAAGCTTTCAACGCTATTATTAATACACTCTATAAGGCGTCCAAAGCATTATCTTCAAAATTATAATAACACAGAACACTTTATCTCTCTTTTTTAAGAAACATTTACCAACAGCAAGGATCAAAATAATTCTTATATTTTTCTAACCAAGGACAAAATGTATATTTGGAATAATCTTCTGTAATTTCCTCTCCTGATTGTATATCTTTTATAGCAACAGAACAGAATCCATTTTCATCTTCAGAAGCACCAGAATTTGCATTAAAAGAATGATTCACATATCTAGAGTTATCCAAACAAAAGATTAACGCATCCAAATCTCGTTCATAATATGAATAAGTTAGTAAATTGTGCATTAAATCTCTCATAGAATTTGTTTTGTGAGACGAAGTAAGTGTAAAAAACTGTTCTTTAGATATAATTAATACATCTTGAGGGCGTGCATACCACCATATCGTACCTTTAGGAATAAATTTCTTAGCAAATAAACCTAGGCCATGTATCTCACTCGGCTTAAGTTCTGTATATTCATCAATAGGATTTATGGGTTTGGGGTTATATGGTATTTCAATATCATTCATTAAATATATTAATAGTAAAGAAAATATATTTACTTTTGAATTTTGAAGGGGATCATCAATAATTATCTCAGCAGATTCGATAATTATTAGAAAAATTCAAATAATATTTGTTTACTTTCTCTTTTATGACGCAAGAAATCATTAAATGGGATTTGAGTGATTTCTATCCAAGTATAACTGATCGATTAATTAGTAAAGATATTCAAGAATTAGAGAAATCAGCTAATATTTTTTATCAAAATGTCAAGGGAAAATTGGAGGATCCTTCACTTACTCCCAAACAACTTCTAGAATTTTACGAAAAATATGAAGCAATCTTAGAGCAAGTTTTTAACTTCGATACTTTTTCTTCATTGCTCTATAGTATTAATAGCTTAGATGATGATGTTAAGTCATTCTATGCAAGAATTGATGAGTTTAAAGTCAAAATTCAAGAAAAGCTCTTATTTTTTGATTTAGAACTAAATGGAATTCCAGATGCTAAATTTGAAGAATTAGTAAACTCTCCAGATTTAAATCGTTATTCACATGCCCTTAAGTTTAATAGATTAAAAAAGTCACATCAACTCTCTGAAAAAGAAGAACAACTCATTTTAATGAAAGATATTACTGGTGTTAATGGATTTATAAAGCTTTATAGTGAATTAAAAAGCAGTTTCTTATTCGATTTTAAAGTAGACGGAGAAGTGAAGAAATTAACGGAAGCAGAACTCTTTTCCTACATGTATCAAAAAGATAAGGAGCTAAGATACAAGGCTTTACAAACTATGATGGTTGAATATAAAAAAAATGAAATGATTTTTACACACATTTATAATAATATCCTAAAAAGCTGGGATTTAGAGAGTAAAAGAAAGAATTTCATAAGACCAATATCCAGAAGAAACTTAGAAAATGAAGTAAGCGATGAAAGTGTTGATATACTTGGGGATGTTACCACTAAGAGCTACCATATTGTAGAAAGATATTATAATTTAAAAAGAAAGCTTTTGAACCTTTCAGAATTACATATGTCGGACATGTATGCGCCAATTGGTCAAATTACAAGAAAATATTCTTATAAAGAAGCGATAGAATTAATTAAGGATTCTGTTCAAAAGTTTCACCCTGAATTCAAAACTATTGTAAATAAGATGGTTGAATTAAATCATATAGATGCAACACCTAGAAAAGGAAAAAACAGAGGTGCATTTTGCGCACATGGAAAACAAAAGCATTATCCATTTGTTTTTGTTAATTTCACAGGTACTGTTGATTCTTTACGTTCTCTAGCTCATGAACTTGGGCATGCATTTCATGCTTTCTACATTCAGAGTACCCAAAATTTTATAAATATAGAAATTTCTAAGGTTGTTGCTGAAATTGCTTCTGTATTTAACGAAATTCTAACATTTGACTATCTAATAAATATGGATATGTCAAAAGAAGAAAAGATAGCATTAATCTCTAATTTTATCGAATCTAAGTTTGGAACTTCTCATAGACAAAATGCTTTCTATAGATTTGAAAAAACTTATCATGACATGTTGGAAAAAAAGCTACCTACGACTGAAGAGATTAAAGATGCTTTTGTAAAAGAAATGGAACTTATGTTTGGGAATTCCATGATTAATATTAGAGAAGAATATGCAAATTACTGCTTTGTAATACCACACTTTCTAAGTGATCCTTTTTATGTCTATGCTTACAATATGTCAAATCTCCTAGTAATTTCAATTTATCAAATATATTTGGAAGAGAAAGAAGAATTTGTCCCCAAATTTCTCAAGCTACTTTCTCTTGGAAGCTCTCTTTCTCCAGAAGAAATGCTAGCTGAAATTGGTATCAACCTAAATGATCGAATATTTTGGGAAAAGGGATTTAAATATTTATCAGATAAAATAGATGAATTAACCGATTTAGTAGAAAGTAATTAAAATCAATTTTTTCCTTTTTTTTTAAAACTCAGCTTCTAGGTGCTCTATTTCTGCGAGGAATAGATTAGCAATTGCTATCCAATTTGTTTTAGTCTCTTGATCTGATGATGAACTTTTAGTAGATTTTATTCCTCTTTTAAAATAATCAATTGCTAAATCATAGTTTTCTAGTTCTTTATAACATATCCCTAATTTAATGTAAGTTTGGTAAATATACCAATCATCATTGCTTAATTCGATGGATTTCTGAAATTCTTCAATGGCATGTTCATGTTCGGTAAAGTACATTAAAATTTCACCATATGTATCATGATAAGTAGCGTTATAAGGCACAAGCTCTATAAGTTTTTGAATTAGTTCAAATGATTCTTCTTTGCGATTTAAATATTGCATCCAAAAAGCTTTATAATTCAGGAGGTCATTGTCACTGGGGTATTTTTCAATTAAGGATTCGATAATTTTCAATCCCGCATCAACATTCTTCATTTCTTTAAAGATATAAGCTCGCTTTATCTGAATGTTTATTTCCTCTTCTGGAAATTCTTTAAGCATTTTATCTAATACAGATAATCCTTCCTTATATTCACCTACATCAATTAAGATTTTGCTTTTTGAATAAAATAAATCATAATTTTTAGGATTCATTTGAACTGCTTTTTCAATTTCCATAAGAATATTTCTTACTTCACTTGGTTTTATTGGGTAATTTATTTCTATTATGTCAAAAAACTTTTGTTGGATTTCTCGCCAAATCAAACCTTCTAATTTATCGTAAGTATCCAATAATTTTCTTTCTCTTTCAATTTTGTAAGCCAAATAATTAATGTAGTTTGGCAACAAATCCTTTAATGATTCCCTTAAACCTTCATTATAAAGTGTGCCACAAATTTCATCCAAAATTGCATTTACTGTGTTTTCCATTGTTAAAGGTGATGTTTCTCTAAAAGTTCCCTCATATAAATTGCTTAGATATGAAAATCTTGTTACATGATCCTCAACAATAGCTTTAAGCATTTGTTCAATTTTTTCATTTACATGAAAGTAATAAGATTTCTCATTTGCTAAATTCAATTTGAAGAATTTAATAGGAAAGATATTTTCTTCCACAATGCGAAGAATAATAAAGTTAAGTTTTACCAGCTTAATATCATATTTTTTAGAAAAATCTTCTGGAGATATATAATTAGGGAATCGATCTGGATGATTTAAAGAGAGGAAAAGTAAAATTTTATCATAATCTTCTTCTTTGTCTAAACTAGATTTAACTTTTTCGAAAGGTAATTTTAGTTTATTACTTAAAAACCGAAATTTGATGTCGTTATCTCTTATATTATACTCTCTAAAGAATTTGTTTGTCTTTTTGGTGATTTCTTTAATACGTTTACCCTCTTCCTCCAAGAGTGATTGTCTGTCTAAATCATATAATCTTAATATATTTGAGTATTCTGTTTTACCCAATCGAGTAATTGTGTATTCTTTTTCCTCTTTTTTTATAAATTTTTTATCCATTAATAAATTCAGATTTTTAGATAAAGATGATTGATTAATTGATAGGGGAGGTTCAAGAAAGTCAGACCATTTGGTAAAATTATTATTATAAACCATCCAAAGGATCCAATGATCATAATTCCTTCTTCTAAGTATAGCATCAGGAGGGTAACTTAGTTTTCGCTTTTTGTGCCTTGCTTCAGATAGTTCATAATACCTATCCTTACCTTTAGTTGTAATTTTATATTCATTGAATGTGCTTTTATCAACGTATCCCCTATTCTTAAGTTTAGTTAGGTAGATTGATAATGTTGAATGCTTAACCTTCTCTTTCAAATTTGCCCAAGTACAGGTCTCATTATTATTCAAAATCCATAGTATGATAAATTCGTAATTCGGCTTACCGAAGATAGGTTTTATAATTTCTTCCGGAGGATAATTACAAGTAGAAACCACAGTTAGTACTTTTTATTTTATGTTCTTTAATTGAATAGTATCTTAGAATCTATTTATAATTTATGATCCATATCTAATCCAAGACTCCATTTAGATTTCATTAATCTAAACTATTTATGAAATGTTAATAAAATTAATTTTAGGTAGAAATAAACAAAATAGTAAAAAAAGTAGTTCAAGTCTATAAAAAATCTAAAACTCATATGAAGGACGAAGTATTATTGCTTTAGATTTTGATTCTTTTTTTATTATTCACTAATAAAATGGGAGAGATGGGCAGTGTTGGAGGGAGAAAAGGGCTGTAGGATCAGCAGAGAGCTCAGTTGTTTGATAATGCAAACAGCATTTTGAGCTCCTTTTTTTTTTATATCCCTAAACAAAAAAGATGCTGATTCTGAGAATTAGAATATAAAAACCCTCCCTTTTGGGCGATTTCCTGCCCATGATCCCGCCAGTAATCGATTAAAAGAATTGATTTGATACAAATTGTTTTTTTATCTTTGTTTATTCCTTCTAATCCCCATTACTTATTACATCATATCTAGTAGATTATTAAATAGATAAAACAAAGTTTTATATTTTTGTATATCTAATCTAAAATTAAATAAAATCTCAAGTACTACTTGTATTTAGCATTCTTATGAGCAGTTCAGGGGCAAAATTTAACTTTAAAATAACGGTTGTTGGAGATGGAAGAGTAGGAAAAACTTCTCTAATTCAGAAATTTACTCAAGGAGGATTTCAAAAGGATTATATCAGGACAATTGGGGCTCAGTTTTCTGTATTTTCGAAAAAAATTAATGAAGATAATATTAAATTATTATTTTGGGATATTGCTGGCCAGGATAATTTTAATTTCTTACGCCCATCCTTTTTCAAAAATAGTAGAGCCGCTATAATTGTATACAGTCTTGAAGAAAATGATCTAGGTGAACAAAGTTTCGATCATATTACAAACTGGCATGATGACATTATTCATTTTTGTGGTGAAATTCCTGTATTGTTATTTGCTAATAAAGTGGATTTAATTAATGAAAAAGAATTAGACAATTCAATAATTCAAGAAGTAGTTAAAAAGTGTAATTTTCTAAAATACTATATCACATCAGCAAAAACAGGTCAAGGGGTTGTAGAAGCATTTAATTGGATTATTAATGAGTTATATGAAAAGTTTAAATCTATATCCTCTGAATTAGAGTTATTTGATTCATAGAGTCCAATTTCTTCAGAAGCCCACTATTTTTTATTCTATAAAAATATAATTTCATGGAATATCTTAATTTTAATTTTTCTACTAGAAATATTAATTTTTCAATTTCTTTCATAAAGTCCAATGATTATCTAAGAATCCAATCAAAGTTCAGTACAATAAACTAAAAATAAAATACATCTTTATTTTATATAAGTCCTACAAATAAAGAAAAATTTAATTTTAGAGGTGGTGAAATCTGACTGAAAGTAAGCAAAAAGTATTTCCAAGCCATAAAGAATTTTTCTACATATTTTATCAAGAAGAAGGTAAAAAAGAACCTGAGAAATTAAGTCAAAACATTCCGTTTTTGGGAATAAAGACAAAAAGCAGAGAAAAATTATCTGATAACAATGAGGTAGATTTAATAGAAAAGAAGAGAGCAATAAAAAGATGGAGACAATCTTTCAGTTATTATTGTTTATATCCTGAAAAATTTAAGTTTGGAATTAGAAATTTAGAATAAAAAAACTAGAGGTTGGCGAAAAATGGTACAAGTATTAGATGAAGATAAAGAACGAAATTATAGTATAGTATTAGAAGAGATTATAATTATAGAAGAACTCCCTATGGAAAAGGAATAACCTAAGCTAATTACTACAATTAAACGGGAGAGACCAAAGAAAAAATCTTTACTAAAGCTTTTAAACCAATCTAATTATAATACTAATTACTTTAAAGAGATAAGACGAATAGAAGATGTGAAAAATAAGCTAAACCTCAGGAATTATGCAATTTATTGATAATAGGAAGTTTATCGAAATTATAATTTTTTTTTTTTTTACTGGACCAAAAGAAATTTTTTAATTTTTTATTTAAATCTGACAATATTTTTAAACATGAAATGATAAATATAGATTAATAATTTTTTTATGCGAGATTCAATAATTTAGAGGTGATTTAATGATAAATAAAGATGAAAAACTCCCAAACAAGATTGAACATATTAATTTTAAACAATCAATAAAAGGAAGGCTTATTAATCGATATGGCAAGAAGCTTGGATCGAAACTTGTCAAGTGTTTTAAAAAATGCTTAGCTAAGGGTGGAGGAAAGCCTGTGGATACGGAGGAATTAAAGCAGTGTATTATAGAATGTCTTGGTGAATACTATAAGAGTAATCCAGGGGAGATAACAGAAGAAAACTTAAATCAAATATTGATTTTGTGCGGTTATTGGGCTACTGTTGGATAAAAATTAGATTTTTTTAGAATTTCAACTTCTGTTAACAAATGCTTCAGAAGGTTTATTGCACCAGTTTTTAAAGGAATATTCTTATTATGTTGATGAATATGAATTCTCAAGACATATTACTGGTCTTTCCTTCTGGGGGTAATTTGTATTTTACTCATTTTTCACACAATTTAGGATCTGGATATATCATTGCTTACTTAAAAAAGCACAGCTTTAATGCCAAACAATTCATTTCAAAGGAATCTTATAATGTTAAAGAGTGCGTTAAAAAAATTATGGAATATAATCCTAAAATTGTTGGATTTACAGTATATGAAACTAATTTTATGCAATGTTCATTGATCAGTAATGGATTAAAAGCTTATAATCCAGATACTACTATTATATTTGGAGGTCCTACTCCAAGTGTTCAATCAAAAGAAATATTAGAGGGTATTCGGAGTGTCGACCTCTGCGTAAGAAGGGAAGGTGAAGAAACAGTTCTTGAGTTGTTAACTAAATTACAAAAGAATGATTTTAAACTGGATCAGACAGATCTTTCAGATATCAAGGGTCTTACTTATAGGAAGGATAATATTATCATCACTAATCCAGATAGTAATATTCTACTTTCAAATCGAGAGATTGAAAATTACATAGATAAATATCCCTCCCCTTACCTCTCAGAAATTATCCCCAGATCTAAGGCATTTCCTACAGGGATAATTACAGCTAGAGGATGTAATCAAAATTGTGTTTATTGCAATTGTGCAGTCATGAGTAAACGAAACCTATTTCTCCATTCAATAAAAAGAGTAATTGATGAATTAGCATATATTAATGAAAATAAGCATTTTATCCATCCAGTTCCAATAAATGATGATACTTTTACCCTTTTGCCAACAAGAACAAAAAAAATTTGTGAATTAATAATTGAAAACGATCTAAAAATTCCCCTACTCTGCACTACTCGTTGTGATAGTGTTACTGAGGAATTACTAGATCTTATGAAGCAAGCAGGTTTTGTTTCAATAGGATTTTCTTTAGAAAGTGCTGTACCAAGAGTTTTGAAAACAATTGGTAAAGTGTCTCCTCCAGGAAATTCACACTCACGAACCTACGAAAAAGAAATAGACTTTATTCAAAAACTGAAACATATGACATCTTATGCCAAAAATATCGGCTTTAGAAAAGTTTTTGTTAGTATTATGGTTGGATTGCCTGGAGAAACAATGAAAGATGCCCAAAAGACAATTGATTATGTAAAAAAATTAGATATTGATTTTTATACACATAATCTTTTTCATATTTTCAAAGGCACACCTATATATCAAGATCATAAGAAATATAACTATATAATTAAACCAATGGGCAAAAAAAATAAAATACTTCTCCAGAATAATTTTCCTTTTGATGTATATAGAATCACATTAACTCCAAAGTGTGCAGAGATACAAGTAGATGAGATTCTCGATTACGAGACTCTTAAAATTATGTCTTTAGTCACTCTACGCACAAAACAGAAGAACTTCTTTGATAATATTATAATCAATACTGATATTATAAAGCCTTCAACTGTAGAATGGATACAGGAAAATCTTCGTTTAAATGGTCCAATTATCCATTTATATACCAATAAAGTAAATTATCTAAAATTACATGAAAAAAATAGGATGATCCTCTTTAATGAATTATCTCCATCACAATATTATGAATCGTACTATTGGAATCAATTAAATGAAGCATCCATTTTAAAAGCAGGCAGAATGGCTCTGTATGATGAATATTTTGGAATACCTATAACTATAAAAAACACACATATGGCTATAGAAGAATATAAAAGGGGGCATGATAAAATGCAATATTTTATTGGAAAAGACAAATCTCCATTTGATACTAACACATTTCATAATTTCTTAATTGAAATTTCAAAAAAAGAGGATAAATCTAGTTATCTTATGAAGAGTAATCCATTACCTCAATTTCAACAATTATGTAGATGGACAAAGACGCAAGGAAATTGTCAAACATTAGAGACTGCTATTATCGAAAATGATGATTCCATAAAAATATGTTGGTATTCAGATCCAATAGGAAACACTGAAAATTCATTTTCAGAAATAAAGCTTAATATTAATCGTTTACAAAAAAAGAATAAAGAACTACGAATTTGTAAAGAATGTAAGGAAAATAAAAATTGTATACAATGTCTATTTCCAAAACCTCTTTCAACTGACAAATATTGCAAATATATAAGAAGTTATAATACAAATGAAGTTGCTACAATTATAGATGGTTTTAATATAGTTAAAGATTTCCTCTTTAAACCAATTAATCCATTTGATTTTTAAAGAAATACATAAAAAGAATGTGCCGTTAGAAAGTCTTTTAAGCAAGACTTTCTTCTTTTCATTGAGATTCTTAAATTAAATGTAGAGTTTTAAATTTATTAGAGGAAAAGAAGATCATTGACCAATTTGATATTTGAGGAATTAAAAATCGCTGAAAAATTAATATATCAAGCTAAATTTGATGATGCTCTACAAAAAATCTCAAATTTGGAGTTGGAAGTTCCTTCTGACTCTGAAGAACAATTATCAATAATGATTTTAAAGGGGAAGGTCTATTTCTACACAGAAAAATACAAAAAATGTTTGGAAATAGGGGATTTAGCATACAAATTAAGCCAAAAACTAGGTAATATTCCTAAATGTGTCGATGCATTACTCCTGAAGTCACTCAAAATGATTGTTGGAGAAGCAGAACAAGCTTTGCAAGATATCTCCGAAGCTGAAGACCTAATGAAATCATTATTAATTAATCCCCCCATAGAATTTTCAAAACAAAAAGCTTTTTTTTTACTTATCCAAATAATTGTTTATCACTATTCCACTGACCATAATAAAGCTTTAGAATTAGCATTGGAATGGTTAGCATTAAACCAAAATTTAATGAAAGAACTCGATACCGCTTTTGTATATTACCAAATAGCGGATATTTATATATATAAAAGTGACCTTAATAAGGTATTAGAATATGCTATGAAGAGTTTAGCAATCCAAAAAGAATTAAATAACAACACTGGAATAGCGTCATGTCTTCATCTAATTGCACTTAGTCATTATAGTAAAGGTGAATTCGACCAAGCTTTGAAATTTGGAAAACAATGTTTAGCAACTGATCACATTAGCATATTTACAAAATTAAACATTCTACATGTATTAGGTGCTATTTATAAAGAAAAGGGTGAATTGAATAGAACATTAAGATACTATAACAAGGCAGCCAAGCTTGCTGAAGAAAAAGGATATTTAGTAAGCATATTAGAGAATTTAATGGGAATTGGGGCCACCTATAGAATGATGGGAGATTTTGATAAAGCAACAGATTATCTTCAACAGACTGTTATACTCTCAAAGAAATTCAAATCCCCTTATGGAATAACCTCATCTTTATTTTATTTAATTCTTACAAGTATAGATAAGAATTCTCTTGATTTAGCAAAACTTCATTTAGCTGAATTGGAAGAGTTTACTTCTCAAAATGAAAGTAATCTATTCAGCCAAATATATTTAATAACAAAAGCATTAGTACTAAAAAAAAGTAGTCGAATCAGGAATCGAACAGAAGCTGAATTATTGCTAAAAAAAATAATTGAAAAGGGAATAACAACACCTCAACTATATCTATTATCACTTGTTAATTTATGTGAATTATTTTTAGAGGAGTTAGCAATGACTAATAGCAAAGATGTACTTGATGAGATAAATCCACTGATAACTCGAATATATAAAATTGCGGAAGAGCAAAATGCTTATCTATGGTTAGCAGAAATCAAGTTATTACAAGGAAAATTAGCACTAATCCAAGGAAAAATTAAGGAAACTGAACAGTTATTAACTCATGCTCAACAAATCGCTGAAATGCATGGTCTTAACTTATTAGCTATGAAGATTTCAAATGAACATGACAATTTATTAGAACAATTAAACACGTGGGATAAGATTGAAGAAAAAAATATTCCAATGTCAGAACGCATAAAACTCGCATCATTTGATGGTGTAATTGGCCGAATGCAAGGGAAACGTGCTATAGAACCTCTTAAATTAACTCACGAAATACCAGTATTTCTATTAATTATTGGAGAAGGAGGATTTCCATTATTATCAAATCCATTCACAGAAGAATTATCTTTTGAAGATGGACTTCTCGGTGGATTTTTGTCAGCATTTGATTCTTTTAGTGGAGAGCTTTTTGCGAAAAGGCTCGATCGTATTAAAGTTGGTGAATACACAATACTTATACAACCTATCAGCAAATTTTCTGTTTGTTACCTATTCAAAGGTCAAACTTATCTTGCCAAACAAAAATTAAAACGATTTGTGAATTCCTTACAAGAATCAAGTCAAATTTGGGAAAAAATGAATAAATATTATAATATTAATCGGGTGATTGAATTAAAGGATAACCCTTCTTTTGAATTACTAATAAACAAAATTTTTACTAGAAAAATTCCTGAATTAAAGGTAATTTAACTAGTCATAATCTTAATTAATTTAATCGTTTGATTTATAATCTATACCCAATTATTTATTGTGAAAATATTCTAATTTAAATTATGAGTGGATTAAAATTCGCACGTATGAACAATATGTTGAAGATTTAAAAAAGATGAAGCCGAATGTTTACATCGGTGAAGAAAAAGTAGGTAGAGACGATCCACGTATCCAAGGTGGCATGAACATTATAAAGGAAACATTTGATCGAGCCCACGATCCAGAATATGAAGATTTGTGCACAGCAACCTCACATTTAACTGGTAAACAAATAAATCGTTTCTGTCACATACATCAAAGTGAAGATGATTTATTAAAAAAACAGAAAATGACGCGCCTTTTATGTCATCGTGTCGGTGGATGCATACAGAGATGCATGGGCATTGATGCCATGAATGCGTTAAGTATCATTACATATGAGATGGATCAAGCTTTAGGAACAGATCATTATAAGAGATTTCTAAAATATTTGGAATACTTTCAGGATAAGGATGTAGTAGCCAGTTGTGCTCAAACTGATGCTAAAGGAGATCGTTTAAAGAGACCACACCAGCAAGAAGATCCAGATCAATATCTAAGAGTCATAGAAACAAGAGAAGATGGTATAGTTGTGAGAGGATGTAAAATAAATATTACTAATACGCCTTATGCTGATGAATTTATTGTTGTTCCATGTAGGTATATGGGTCCTGAAGATAAAGATTATGCTGTAGCATTTGCCTTACCTGGAGACTGGGAAGGTGTAAAACTATTAACAAGACCGGCATATTATCGAAAAAGTGAGAATATGGATGCCCCAGGATTAAAAATGGGAGATGCTGAAACATTCATCATATTTGATGATGTATTCGTACCAAATGAAAGAGTTTTTCTAAATGGTAGTGCTGATCCTCGACAAACTCCTTATGCAGGCTTCTTAGCCTTAATGTTTGCGCATTACCATCGTCATACATATACTGGTTGTAAACCAGCAATGTCAGAAGTTTTAGCTTCTGCAGCTGCCTTGGTTGCGGAATATAATGGCATAGAAAAAGCATCTCATGTTCAAGATAAATTATCCCATATTATTGGTATTGCTGAATTAGTTTTTGCTGCCGGTGAATCAAGCGCCAAACACTCTGAAAAAAGCCCCTCAGGCACACAAATACCAGATGAAATTTTGACGAATGCTGGACGCAGGCTAGCTGGGGAAAATATATATGAAGAATATAAAATTCTTGCTGATTTATCTGGCGGATTGATTGCCACTTTACCTTTTGAAGGTTCGTTTTTTTCTGAAGAAGTTGGGGATCTTGCTATGAAATATTTGAAGAGAAATCCTCGAGTTAAACCAGAAAATATTTATCGATGTTTTAGAGGGATAGAAAGCATGGTTGTGTCTGATTTAGGGGGTTTAATGCAAGTGGCAGGTGTTCATGGTGGTGGAAGCCCGCAGATGGAAACAATAACAATGATGATGCGATACGATACGGAAAGACTTAAAGATATTTCAAAATATCTTTTTGGAATTAAATCAAAATTAAAAAAATACGACAGGCCTACAGTCACACCCCGAAAAATGTTAGAAAAATTTAGAAAAACTATGCAGAAAAAACAGAAATAAAAATTATTTTTATTAATTTTTATATTTTTAAATTTATTTAGAGAAGGTAAAATTCTTTTCTCACATTATGCATAAAACAAATTGTTGCGTTTCTGAAAGAGAATCTAATTTAATTTCATCTTCAGCCAACAAGAATTGTTTAATTGGAATCCCTTTTTTAAATATTTGGTCAAATTTTTCATAGAAAATTTGGTATATACTTTTATTTCTTGAAATATATACTCCTATAAGTTCAAATGCAGGATCAAAACTAGGTTGTATCAATTCATTATCTGCTAGACTAAAATTGCTGAAATTTTCATCTGTAACATGAATTTTTATATCTTTAAACTTTAGATTAAATTCTTCAACATGTGTCGTAAGTTGTTCAAATTCTGGGCTATTTATAAGATCTTTAACTACATCGGTATGAAATATAACTTGAACAGAAATATTCTTCAAGTTCTCCTTAATTCTATTCATACCTGTTCTCATCGATTGCCCTACTTCATTTGGGATATTATTAAAACCATGCTTATTTATCAATTCAATTAATGGATTATCATATCTAATTCCTATAGCAATTTTACATTCAGTTTGAGCTAGGAAAGAATGATACGATTCATCAAAATTTTTAACATTGTAGTTAATAAATTCAACAGGTTCTTGGATTACTTCTTCATCCATTTTATAATTTTTAATAAAACTCTCAAGAGCAGATTCACACTTCTCTGTTTTTTCTTTGAATTCACTTTTAAGATCTTCAATTCGGCTTTGAATGATATTCTGCCATAATTCCATTATTGGATTAGCAATATGGATTTTCATAGGTCTATCATAAATCTGTACAAGACCTAGATCACTTAATACTGAGCAGACTTTATAACCTCTTTTTAATGAGAGATTAAATTGAATACAGACTTCTTTTAAGTTATCTATTCTTTTGTTCAATAGGAGATAATGGTATATTCTTTCAATACCTTTTTCTATTATGCCAATTGAATCGAATAATTGGCTAAGAGGTAAAAATTCGGTTTCTTCCATTACATCACCTATTACCGGTTTTTTCTAGTGTGAGATCAGTAAGAACTTTAAAAGCTTCATCCACATTGACATTTTCTTTAGCTGAAATCTCCACAAAACTGGCCATTTTATTTTTTTCAGCAATTTGTATTCCATATTCTCTTTCAACTTGTCGTTGAGATATTTCAAGGTCTAATTTCGACCCCACTAACATAATTGGTATTTCTCCACCTTTTTGCCTTACAATAGTGATCCATTCACTAATATTGTCTAACGTAGAGGGTCTAGTAATATCATAAAGTAAAAATGCTGCATTTGCACCTAAACAATAAGTGGGTAATAAAAATCGAAAACGCTCCTCACCACCAACATCCCATAATTGTAATTTAATTCGTTTTTCATTTAATTCGATCGTCTTAACATGAAAATCTACACCAATTGTTAATCTCTCGCTTGGATTAAATATATTATAACAATACCTTTTCGTAAAGGAAGTTTTCCCAACACTAGCATCACCTAGAAGTAATATCTTAAATGTATAATGATAACTCGCACACATAGGCTTTACACGCTTTTTCCTTAATTATTAATTAAACCTTGAAGTAATTACGTAAATAAATCAATTTTAGTATTTATATTATTATTCCTCTTATGTTATTACTTTAATGAATTCCTACCCTTTTAAATGTAATTTGAAATATTTTTGTTTTAGTTTTAAGCACATACATTATATGAAATTTAAAGCTTAAAGTGCTTTTTACTTTTTATTATATCTACATCTTATTATCTAACAACTTAAATTTAAAACTCTGTAATATATTTTTCATTGGGATTACAATATATCATCAATTCTATTGTTAGAAAGAATGATTAAAACTTGCTATATTAGTAACAATGAAATCGCATAGAAAAAAATTAGAAACAACTTTGCTCAATTTTTAGCATCTTATTTTAAATTCGGAGTGTTGTGTAATTTTGATAATTTTAAGGATTTATTAATTCATTGCTTAACATAAGATATTTTTATAGCACTGACAGAAATTCTCAAAAAAAAATATATTCAATAGTATAAAGTTTCTAATCTTGAATGTAATTATAATATTTGAGAAATCTATTAAAATACAAAAACTAGATGGACTTACATGGAAAAGGGATTAAATATCTATTCTGAAAGCTTTTTTTATTAAACTTTTTAACATCTTAATTGCGTAAAAATTTAGGAGATTAAAGAAAATCTGTTTTAAACTTTTTTAAATAATTCTATCATTTTCTCTTTAATCACAGGGTTTAATTCTATTTCAATATGACCCTTTAATTCTTTATAGACTAAGGGATTTCTTATGAGGTGAATATGTGTATTTAAAAACCGTATCACAGCCCATCTTACGGAATCGTCAGGATCATTTAAAAGGGGTAATATGAATTTAAGATAATTCATATCACCTGCTAATTCAAGTTTTAATATTGTTCTAGCTCTTGTAACAAAATCAGGATGATATAATTGAGGTACCAAGACATACTTGAGAGTATTATTTTTAACAAAATCAAAAATATAGTTGAAGATATCGACTTTAAAATGATGAATTTCAGATTTTTCTTTAATAAAAGAATCTAATACGGGTTTGATCTTTTTTCCAAGTTTCAAAAGACTTTCAAACGAGATAAAAAAGTTCTGTGATAAGTTAGATGTTTCTAGACTTAGATTTTTTATTAGCCTTCGAATAATTTTGTCGTTAACTTTCGATATTTTAATAACATCAAAATTTATATCGTCTTCTTCCTCCCAGACTTTATTTTCCCGTAAATAACTCACTTAATACACTCTATATTTTTATAATTGATAATTAAAAAAAGATAGGATTAGTCTTTTAATTGATTTATTATTAAATTGAAAATAAATAGGAGAATTTGAATAATTTATCCCAGATTTTAATAATAAGTAAATAACAAATTATCACATTAATAAATTCATTACATACAAAAATGAAAAAACTAGTATCTATTTCAAAAGCTTTAGAATTTTTTAAGAAATTTACATTTCTCTTATAAATGAACTACTTTTCTTAAAATTGTTTCTTTAATAATTTTTTCATGATTTCAGTAGATTTGACAGATTATTATAAAATATATCTTGTTTTTCTTCATCTGAAATTTTGGGTAGTGATAATATTTTTTCAATTTCAATTGGCAAAGTTGAAGTCGTCGGTGAGTCAGAGCCGAATAATAATCTTTGATGACCTACAGTTTTAATTAAATTAAATATCCCCAAAGAGACCGAACAGCTTGTCTCAAAATATAGATTATTGAACTTCTTTAATAATAATCCTACTCCTACAGCATATTCCATGCAATACGCAGCATGTCCAATAATTATTCTTAATCCTGGGAACTTTTTCGCTAATTTTGCTATATCTTGAGGCTCAGAACCATCATAAAACTTAGTTTTTGGATGTGAATGTATAAAAAGTATAAGATTTTTATCATAATCCTGCATAAATGCAGCTAGCTTCAGGATATCTTTAGGGAATTTAAAAAAATTAAAACTACCATGGATTTTAACACCAATAAAACCTTTTTTAAAATGATCCTCCAAAATTCTGTAATTTTTTTCTTGTTCTTCAGGATTTAATTTTGGGTTGAACCAAAATACCTTGTAAAACCTATCTGGTGCTTTGTTAGCAATATCTATTACATCTTGATGAGATAATTGTCCTTTTGGTATTATATTTTTAAAAACTTCTAAATATTTAGAGAGATTTTCTGGTTCATCAACATCTGATGCATATTCTTTTTGTTTATTATGATATTTGGCTCTATTTATTGTTGTTATTATTGCTTTTTCCACATTGTGATGATCCATATAATTTATTATATCTTTAAAAGGACTAAGAAAGATACCGTAGGTATGAAAGTGTGCATCAAAAATCTTAAAATAATTTTTAGTGGACATCATAAATCTATAAAATTAAGTAAATTTCGAATTATTAATCAAAACAATATAAAGATTCTCTTAAAAAAAGAATAAAAAACTTATAAATTTTTAATTTTTTCCATAATGCCTTCTGGATTTTTTTCCCAGTATTTATCAACTGCTTTTGGTACTGCTTTTTTAGCAACTTTTCTCACTACAGTTCTTTTTATCATAGCTCCGAGAATATTCATCACTTTTTCAACTATAAGACTTTTAACGATTTCTTCTATGGATTGACCTTTAGAAGCTTTAGCAAGCCATTTATTAAATATTTTATCCATATTTTTATGAATTTTTTCTCATAATTCTAAAGAGATTTCTTCTTCCATCATTATTTCACAAAAGTAATTTTAAATATTTGATAATAATCAAGTCATTTGAAATTATATAAATAAGAAAATGAATAATAAAAGTTGTCAAAATTTATTCTTATTTATTTTTAATGAATGTACCGTTTTGATATTCTTCAAATGCTATCCTCAATTCTTCATTTGTGTTCATCACTATTGGTCCACGCCAAGCAACAGGTTCTTTTAAAGGCTTTCCAGATATTAACAAAAATCGCACTTCATTATCTTCAGTACTAATATTAACCATATTCCCGTCTCTATATATTATTAGGGTTTCATTTTTAATTAATTCTTTTTTCTCATCATCGAAATATCCTTCCCCTTCAATAACATACGCAATGATATTATATCCTTCATTTAAAGTATGAATAAATTCTGATTGTGGGCTTATTGTAATATCTAAATATTCAGGATCAGTAACAATATCTTGCACTGGACCTTTAACTCCATTTAATTCACCAGAAATTATCTTAACTTTGACATTATTGTTGTTTAAAGATACTTCTGGAATTTGAGAATTTTTTATATCTCGATATCTTGGATTCATCATTTTATGAGAAGAAGGAAGATTTGCCCATAGCTGGAATCCCCAGAGTAATGGGTCATTTTTATTTTTTTTAGGCATTTCTTGATGTATAATACCAGATCCAGCTGTCATCCACTGGACATCTCCTGCTTCAATAATACCTTGATTGCCTAAACTATCACCATGCTCAACCCTACCATGTAGCATATATGTAATAGTTTCTATACCACGATGAGGATGCCATGGGAATCCTGCCATATAATCTCTAGGGTTATCTGAATGAAAATCATCAAGAAGTAAAAATGGGTCTAGAGATGAGTCAGCGTATCCAAAAGCTCTTTTTAATCGAACTCCAGCACCTTCAAAGGTCGGTCTACTCTTTAATGTGACTTTTATTTTGCTAATTTTGTCCATAATATTTAACTCATAAACCAATGAATTATTTCTTTGCCTTATAAAATCTAGATTAATTTGAAATTATGTGAATAAATCATAAATCATAACCACTTAATAACAGAATTTAATTTAAGATATAAACTAGTCATTTTTATGTTAAACCATCGTCTAATATTAGAATCATCAACGCCAAAAAAGTTTGTTAAAGCTGCTATTCAATTCTTACAAAAACATGCAAAGGATAAAAAAGTATTTTGTGCTTTATCGGGAGGGATTGATAGCGCTACAACATACCT
>JBHLNW010000156.1:0-5231 GCA_048941185.1 Promethearchaeota archaeon | reverse complement strand
TTATAATTAATAAGATCTTTATCTTCCGGATATTTTTTAATTAATTCATTAATTATCTCTAAACCTACTTGAACATTTTTCATCTCTTTAAATGTATAAGCTTTTATCAACTGAATATTTTTTTCTTCTTGAGGAAAGTTCTCATGCATTGTGTTTAGAAATGCTAAAACCTCTCTATTTTGATTTAAATCAATTAAAGTCTTGGCTTTTGAATAATACAATTCGATATTATTAGGATTTGACTTAATAGCCTTATTTATCTCACTAATGTTGTCATAGATTTTATCCTTTTCTTTAAATTGAGATTTTTTTTCATTAAGGTTAAAGGCTTGAATTTTTTGCCAGATTAATCCTTCTAATTTATCGTTAACATCTTTCAGTTCTTCCTTTTTTTCAATTTTATATGCTAAATAATGAATATAATCGGGTAAAAATTTCATTAGGGCATTTCTTAAACCTTTTTGAAATAAAGTACCGCAAATCTCATCTAAAATATCTTCAATTACCAACTCTAAATTTAATTCATAAGTTTCATTTGGAGTCATTTCCGATAAATTAGATAAATATGTTGATTTAGCAACATGTTCCTCCACTATAGCGTTAAGTATCTTCTCTATTTTTTCATTTGCTTGAAAGTAGTAATTTTTTTCTTTCTCTACATTTAATTTAAAAAATTTCGTAGAATATATTGTATCTTCAACAATCCTGATAAGTGCAAATTTAAGTTTAGTAAGATTAATTCCATACTCTTCAGAAAAGTCTTCTGGATAAATAAAGTTAGGAAACTCATTTGGATGATTTAATGAGAGAAAAAGTAAAACCTTGTTAAAATTTTCCTCACTATCGAATGTATATTTAATCTTCTCATTTTCATATGGTAATTTTAAAATATTATTTATATATCTGAATTTAATGTTCTTGTCCTTAATTTGATACTTTCTGAAGAACTCATTAGTTCTGTTAGTAATTTCTCGAATTCTTTTACTTTCTACCTCTAGAATTGACTGTCTATCTAGATCATATTGTTTTAACATATTTGCGTATTCTACTTTCCCTATTTTAGTGATCTTATACTCTTTATTTTCCTTCCTAACAAAACCATCTTTCTCTATTAAGAAATTCAAACTTTTAGATAAGGAAGATTGATTAATAGATAGAGGTTTCTCAAGGAAATCTGCCCATTTGCAAGAATTATTATTATATACCATCCAATGTATCCAATGATTATAGTTTCTCCTTCTAAGTATAGCATTAGGAGGATAACTTAATCTTCTTTTTTTCTTACCTTGAGATAATAAAGAAAATCTTTCTTTACCTCCAGATTTAATACGATAAACCTTTTTTTTACTCCCATTTATATCTACTGAGAGTTTTTCAACAAATTCTTTGTCTAAAAATTTGTTTAAATAATTTGATAATGTTGACTTATTGATTATTTTGGTTAGATTTGACCATGTACTACATTCATTATTATTAAGCATCCAGAGGAGAAGAAATTCATTATTTTTTTGATATAGACTTATAAGCTCTTTTGGAGGATAATTAAATGATTTAACCATAATTATTCTCAATTTTTACTTTAAACATTTTACTATTTTATTAGTATAAGAAATTGTCTAATAAATACTTTTTGTCTAAGACTATTTTCGAACTCTAATTAGAGTTTATGGAAGTAAACTATTAATTAAATTTAGAACTAATTATTCTTAGTAATAATAATTGAGGTGATAAATAAATGGTAAATGAAGAAGTTCTTGAAGAGAATTCTGAGGAAATAGCACCAATTTTGTACTCAATAAAACCTAAAATAAAAAAGAAAGGGAGAATAAAAAATTTCTTTTCAAATGAAGATGTCATCTTAGTGTTATTTAGTTTAGGAGCGGGTGTAATCATTCTAACATTAATGTTGATTGCAGGCACTTTAGGAGTTACATTTCCTGCTTCTGCTTGGTGGTTCTAGAAAAATTTTGAGTGTTCATCTTTGATATGAGGCGATAAATGAATGGGAAAGAAGGGGTGTTTAGAATAGAATCGCTTTTTTTATATTATCGATACAATTGTTGGAATAACTACAGTTATACTTATGGTAATTTTTGGAATTTACTTTCCAGTTGGATGGACACTTTAAAAAAAGAAATGGAAGAGAAAAGAGGGCAGTTTAAAGGAGAGCCCTGTTGTTTATGTTATATAAAAACCTGGGCTCTCTAAATATATTTATATTAAAAATAATAAAAGAGGTGGTAAAATTTGACTGAAAGTAAAGAAATTATAGTTCCTGAGAATAAAGAATTCCTTTATGTATTTCATAAAGAAAAAATTAAGGATAAGCCAAAAGAAATTTTACCCTATATTCCTTTTACAAAAAGGAAGATTATAAGTACTAAAATTTCAACTGGTAAGAAAGAAGTGGACATGATAGAGAAAAAGAGGGAAATAACAAGATGGAAACAGTCGTTTAGTTATTATTGTTTGCATCCTGAGAAATTTAAATTTGGTTTTAAAGATTTGAAATAAAATATTTTATAATTAAAAAAGTAAATATGAAAGGAGGTAATTGTTTTTGACAGAAAGTAAGAAAATATTAGTTCCCGACTTGAAGGATAATGAAGAATTAGTAATGAATGATTTATCAAACTTTAAAATGAACAAAATTCCTAAAAAAAAATCAAGAAAATCAATAGTTACAATTTCTACTTATTCTTATGGATCGAGTGGTTTGCAATGGCATTATTTCTCAAAACTACTAAAAAAAAAATAGGCGAATTTTTTTAAAATTTTTTTTATAATTTATTCTATATTTTATTAGAATTATTGTTAGAGACTTTTAATATAACTTTTAATATAGGATTTTAATATAATAACTTACTTACTCATAATAGATAGAAATAATTCTTTATTCGACAACACAATCCAATGAACGAAAAAGAACCTAAAATTCGTTTCAAAATTACTGTTATTGGAGATGGTCAAGTAGGGAAAACTTCCTTAATTCAAAAATTTACTAAAGGATCATTCAGACAGGACTATGTTAAAACAATCGGCGCTCAATTTTCTATATACGATGAAGAAATTAATGGAGAAATGATAAGATTATTGTTTTGGGATATTGCAGGTCAAGATGATTTCAATTTTCTGCGTCCATATTTTTATAGAGATAGCTTAGGTGCTATTATCGTATATAGTTTAGAAGAAAATCAAATGGGTGAGGATAGCTTTAATCATATCTCAAATTGGTATGAAGATGTTATTCAATTTTGTGGAAACATTCCAATGGTATTATTTGCCAATAAAATTGATCTAATTGATGAAAATAATGTTGATTATTCAAAAATTCAAAAAATAAGGGATAAACATAATTTTCTTGGATATTATTTAACATCTGCTAAAACGGGATATGGGGTTATAGATGCGTTCAATATAATTATTGAAGAATTATATCAGAAGACTGAATCTTCAGTTTTATAAAGATAACTTTGAAAAGGCTTATATACAAAAAATTCTTCTTTTTTTTGTAATTGTTGCATTCTAATTTAGATTAACAGGAAATCCATGTCTACCTTAACTTTAGAAAAACTAAAGAAAGCAGAGCAACTTAGAGAAAAAGGAGAGTTCGAAAAAGCACTAGATATTGTTAGTAATCTTGAAAAGAAAGTAATTTCCTCTAAAGAAGATTTATTTTCATTACTTATACTTAAAAGTTCCTTACTATTAGAGCTAAGGCATTTAAAAGAAGCACAAGAAATTGCTGAAAAAATTTTACGGCAAAGTGAGGATTTAAATTGGCATGATAAATCAATTGATGCTCTAAATATTATTGCTTGGGTGTATAGGCGTCTTGGTAAATTAGAAGAAGCACTTGATACAATAAGTAAAGCAGAGATATTAATAAAGACTCACTTCACAGAACTTGATAAAGATATTCAAAAAAAAGTGGCATCCTTATATCTAATAAAAGGCAGTATATTCTTCGCAAGAGGAAATTTAAAAGCCATTAAAGATTGTTTAGAAGTAGGAATAAATCTTGCTAAATTAATTGATGATAAAAAATTATTAATGCATTTTACACTCAATTTTGGTTCATATTATGGAATTAAAGGCAACATAGAACAATCTTTGAATTACCAAAGGCAAGGATTAGCATTAGCTGAGCAGATTAATGATAAACAAAACATCATTATTGCTCTTAATAACTTGGGATGTGTATATAGAGAACAAGGAAATTTAGAAGAAGCAATCGAATATATTAACAGAAGCTATAAACTTTCTAAAGAAACAAAAAGTCCTACGATATCCATTGTCCTTGATTCCCTTTTTCATGTAGTTCTCGATAATGGAGATCTCAAATTGGCTGAAAAATATTTAGAAGAGATGGATGAACTTAAAGATCAAGAGGAATATGAGATTATCAGGTTAAACTATCTTATAAATAAAGCAATACTTCTGAAAGCAACTCCACGCGCTCGTAATCTATCAGAAGCTGAAAAAATACTGAAAGAAGCAATAGAAGAAGATATTGTTTTATATGAAGCCCATATCGATGCGCTTCTTAATTTATGCGATATTTATTTATTAGATCTTCATAATACTAATGATCTTGAAATTCTAAATGAATTGTCCCCCTATATTTCACAATTATTAAAAATTGCGGAAGAAAACAATTCCTACTCTTTAATTGCTGAGACAAAAATCCTGCAAGCTAGATTAGCGTTATTGACCTTTGATATAAAAAGTGCTCGAAAATTATTATCGAAAGCTCAAGATATAGCTGATAAGTATGGATTAAATCGATTATCAATTAAAATATCAAATGAACACGATGAATTAATAAAACAAATAGATATGTGGGAGAATTTGAAGGAATCAAATTCACCTATAAGTGAACGTTTAAAAATAACCGGTTTAAAAGAAGAAATGAAAAGAATGATACAGAAACGTCGAGTAGAAATTCCGGTTTTATTTGAGGAAGAACCTTTATTACTTTTAGTTTTAACTGAAGGAGGAGTCCCAGCATTTTCTCACCCATTCTCTAAAGATTGGAAATTCTCTGATGAACTCTTCAGTGGATTTTTAAGTTCATTTGATTCGATTAGTAAAGAAGTATTTTCAGAAGGATTAGATCGTGCTAAATTTGGTGACTATACTATTCTTATTTCCTCATTTGGTAACTTTTTGATTTGTTATTTATTTAAAGGACAATCTTATTATGCAAAACAAAAATTAGGATATTTTGC
>JBHLNW010000155.1:0-5288 GCA_048941185.1 Promethearchaeota archaeon | reverse complement strand
TTTTAATATGTTCCTTAAGGAATGGAGTGACTCTCATTAAAATTATCTTAATTAAATAAAAGATTGTAAAAGCTCCAATACTAAATATTGTCCAATTTATTGTTAAATTAAATCGATAAGGGGTTAATCCCGTAATAACTGTGCCCTGATCAGGAATTAGATAGATTGGATATATTAGGGTAAAATGAATAACAACAATGATTAAAAACACTGATAGGACTGATACAATTCTAATCGCTTTTTTTCGATATTCTGTTTTGATTTTTTGATAAGAGTAGGTATCATCCTCACTGTATTCAAAATCTAAATTTTTTGATGTAATATTTTCTTCCATTATTTAGATTCACTCCATTTGCTTATATTTTCTTTTTCTTCTTGAGGCGATGTCCAAAATCTTTGAATAATCTCTTGAAATAAATTGAAATCAGGATTGTTTTCTACATTCAAATTGACGATGTGGAATTTTTGAGATTTTTTTTCAATTTTAATGTAATTTTGTTGTTCTAAATAATCAAAAGCATGCATTAACTTTTCTAATCTATCAAGATTTAGACAACTTTTAACATCAGTTTTGTTTATAACTGTGTTTGATTCCCCTAATTTTGCCAAACTCATTAATACTTGCCCACCTCTGAGGGATGCTATATTTGTTAGTTTATCAAGAATTTTGCAAAAACTTTTAAAGATTTGATTTAAATCATTAAAGAAATTTACTTTTTCATGTCCCCGGAGTTCCAATCCTATTTTAAAGTCGTCTAATTGATATTTTTGAATAAAATCTTCATAAGATATCGTCATTATGATATTATTATATCATAGAAATTATAAAAAAATACCATAAAGATATGGTAAATCTATTAGTTATTATAAATAACAGACAGCTATTTTGTTTTCTTTTACATAGAATTTGTATTTGTTTACACTAAGATTTCAAATCTTTTTAAAAAAAAAGGCGAATACACAAGATTTGGTATTCAAGGAGGTAAAAAAAGTGGCTAAAGAAAAGTGGAAGTTTTTTTTACTTTTTTTCTATGCAGTTATTCTTTTAATGGGAATTATTCTTCTTTTCCTAAATATTGACTTGATGTCTGTAATTCATGCAAGTGAAAGTGAATGGCTACCGGTAATCAAATATGAAACTTATTCCTCAATGGATACAATTCTCATTTATGTCTTTATTGTGCTTGTAGTAATTAACTTTATCTGTATCAGTATCGCAAAATTAATGAGAATTTTACCTTTTGTTTTGATATTAACACCAATTATATCATTCATTTTTATACTTGCGCTATTTTTTAATCCCCATTTATTAATCATAAATCCTACTGGGTTACCTCCAACCCAACTGGATGCTTTAGAAATTGGAGGATTATTTAGTATTATTTTATCAATAGTATTTATATTTCTTACCGTTATGGCTTTATGGTTCAATAAGGATACAAAATTATTTCTAAAGATAAGAGGAAAACAATAAAAGCTAATAATCTATTTTAATAATAATTTTTTTTTAATCAATTCCAAATAATTTTTTGTTCTCCAAGATTGTATTAACTTTAGAGAATAAACCTAAGATTAAGCTCAATTCCTTTCTCGACATTGGGCTTCTACCAAAAATGTTCCTGAATGCGAAGTAAACATTTTCTTTTTTATAAGATCTAATTTTAATTTTCTCAATTATTTCCTTTACAATTTCCAGCAATATTAATCGTTCATCTCTTGTAGCAATTGTGACTGGATGTGTTCCTCTCCCTATATTAAGTATATTTATCTTTTTGAATATTTCATATAAAATAATCCCACAAGCATGAGATAAGTTTAATGCTGAATAATCGTTGCCTGTAGGAATACGCAAAATTACATCGGAAAAACTTATTTCTTCGTTTGTTAATCCACGTGATTCCTTACCAAATAAAATTGCGATTTTTAAAGGGTTAACTGAATTAGGAAGAGTCAAATCTTGTGGAAAAATAGCTAATCTTCTAATATTTGAGTGTCTTTTTCCTCGAGCTGTGGTTGCTATAATGTAATCAAATTTTTGTAAAAAGGTTTCAAATTCTTTTAAGTGTGTTTCTTGGTTCTCTAATTCTATAATTTGAGAGTTAAAAAGAATTTCTTTCCCATGCATAGCAAATCCCTGTGTTTCATAACTTAAAATCTTGTCTGTGTTCTCTTTTGGATTAAAAATAACAAGATCTTTAAAATTGAAATTTTCCATAACACGTGCCACAAAACCAATATTTCCAGCACTTTCAGGTTCTACTAACACTATGGTAAATGTTACATTTTTATATTCTTCGGCTATTTGGGTTTCTTGGAAAGAGTCAAGCTCTCTTCTGGTTTTTTTCATATTCAAATTTAATTAACTCCTCAATTAATTAGAAAATTTATTTGATATATTAATTATACAAAAAATTGATTCTTTATTCATCTCTTTTAATATTAAATCCTATAAATAAATATAAGAAACAAATATAACACTATTTTATGAGGATAAAATAAAATACTTTCCAACCTAATTTTGATTTAATTAATATATATTCTAATAAAAATCAAATCCAGCATTTATGATTTCTTCTATCTGTAGTTTATTTGATTTTATCATTGCTTTTGAAGGGTAACGAAGTTTGAATAAAAATTGAGCATGGTTTTCTATTTTAAGTTTTTTGATTCGCTTCTTTACTAATTCCATCCAATTACCTGCTTGTTGTTTTTTTGCCTCTAGAACTTCGATATATGCTTTTTTAAGATATTTATTGATGTCTTCATCAAAATCTCCATATTTTTCATCATATGCCTGAATAATATCTTGATCACTTAATGTTTCATATTTTTCATTATGAACGATAATTTCACGTTTTAATTTTGGCATCGATTCTGGGATAGACTCGGGATAGCCTATTGAAAGAAGCATTAGAGGTAATACATATCTAGGGATATTGAAATAATCTCTAAACTTACCAATAAATGCTTGAATTGTACCGATGTACACAGAACCGAGGCCATAACTTTCTGCTGTAATAACAACATTCTGTGCAGCGCAAATGACATCCGCATAAGCAATTAAAAAGTGTGATAATGCTTTTTCCCCTTCAAATTTAGCATTTGATAATTCTGCCCATCTTTTAACCCGATTAAAATCAAGACAAAAAATCAATGATAAGGGAGCATTCTTTACCCAAGGTTGCGATGGTATTAATTCATAAAGCTTATTTCTTGATTCAGTGTTCCTCACTATAATGATGGAAATAGGTTGAATATTACCTCCAGAAGGCGCATTATTCGCAGTATCCAGTAGTTTTTCAACTATATTTTCCGGAATTGCTTTATCTAAGAATACTCTAACTGATCTTCTTTTCATCATTAAATCGTATACACTCATATTATTGGATTGGTTTTATGACATATTAAATTTGGTCATCCACATATTATTGATGATTTTTTAAGAGCTAGAGCTGAATTAGAAAGAATCTAATTTCAAATATGAAATTTTTATAAATTTAAATATATATCATAACTTAATTCTAAAAAATACGCGAATTAAAATATGTCCATTAAAGTTGTTAAAGATTATTATATTAAAAGAAAAGCAAAATTGCTTAAAGATTTTGATAGTAATATAAAGGTTGCAAGGGAAATACTTAGGAAGAGGTTCAATGATACTAAAATTGATGGATTATTCGAACAGATGGGAAAAGAATATGAAAGATTGATCCCTGAAATTCCGTATATTGGTGGGCAAAAAAATTCCTTTACAACACTCTTAATAGGTGGAATATCTAATTTAGCAATGTTTCGAACTTTAGAAAACGAAGGTTTTACTTATAGTGATATTGGAGAGTTCTATTATGAATACCGTGATATTCATAATAAAATAAGAAAAAATACTTTGAAGAAAATAGGTAAAGATCCTGCTAATTATCCATTTGAATCAGAATATATAGATTATGTGAAAAAATTGTGTGAAGAAACACAAAAAAGAAAGTATCCAGATGATTGGATTGGAGATTATATTGAAGGTGACGGAAATTCTTTCGAATGGGGTTTCAATTTTCATCAATGTGGAATTCACAAGGTTTTTAAAAGATTGGGTGCTGAAAAATATGTAGCATTTCTGTGTTTATCAGATTTCTCTGAAGCAAATATTTTAGGTTTTGGTTTTAAGCGTACACGAACTCTTGGAAATGGATCACCTTTATGTGACCATAGATATGTTAAAAACTATAAAACTCCTAGAGCATGGCCTCCTGATAATATAGAAGAATTTAAATGGGAATTATAAAAATAATTATGCTGTCTAGATTTTCATTAAAATTTTGTTAAATCCATTTTAAAAAGTAATTTTTCATAAATATAATACATTAGTCCTAACTTCATTGAATGAGATGAAGGAGGAGGTTTTGGCCTTACATTTGATATATTTTCAAGCCATTTATCAACTTCTATTGTCATATTATCAAATGAAAAAATATGAATTCGACTTAATTTTAGATACTTACAGATTGCTATTTGATTTAAAATTTCATTAAGATCTAAATACCCTAAAATATTTGAGAGACTTCGTTGATAAATACCATATGTTGTAATTCCTAGATCAATAGCAGCCTTTTGTAATCCATGCTCAATTCTAATTTTATTAGCACAATAGTAGATAATATTTTGTCTCGTCTCCTCACTTGAAATTCTTTTTATAAAACTTGAATAGACCATATAGGAATAAAAATCTGCGTTAGATGGACGCGGACTTAATCCTAATGGAATCCCTCCATAAGTAGTAGATATTACTTTTTTTCCAAAATCATGAATTTTATCAACTAAAGCTTCTAATTTGAATCTAATGTCTTCATTAGAAATGAGTGTATTTAATTTTCTTTTTAATATTATACCTGTAACTCCTGTGAAATTAATCGGATTTTCTAGATCTAATAGATAAGCTGAAGTATTTGGAAAGTTTTCTAAAAGATATGCGATCCACTTTTCAAACACTTTTATATTCCATTTATTTATCCAATATCCTTGTTTAATACTAATTAAAGGCCAAAAATTTAGTTCTACGTCATTTTTCACGCATATTTTGATAAAGTGATTTAACTCTTTAAGCCGATTTGGGGTAATTGCTAAGTTCAAACCGAAATTATAATTTCCAATTTTTTCTAAAAAAGGTATTAGCAGTTTTGGCCTTAGCAATTCAGACCAAAAATATATTTTCAAACTCATAATTTTCAAATAAAAAATTAAAAGAATTGATAAAAAAAATTAATTAATTTCGAAATTGATTTAACCTTTCTTGT
>JBHLNW010000055.1:0-23091 GCA_048941185.1 Promethearchaeota archaeon | reverse complement strand
TCAGTTACAATCAATGTGACACAACAATTGAGTATGGGTGATAATTATTTAAATATTGAAGCTACAAAAACTAATTTTGTTTCTAGAGATATTCAAAATCTAAAAATTACAGTGAGAAAAATAAGCACAGAGATAATAACTGTATCAGGATCTTCAAATATTAATATTAATGTGGGAGATAATGCTCAAATTCAAATTATGCTAAATGATACAGATAATGAAAAATTGATAAAAGGAGCAATAGTGACATATACATGGAATTTAGATACTATTCCTAGAGTTTTAACTGAATCAAATGGTATATATGAAGGAGAAATAATAAATCCACCAGAAGGGCTTGGTTATACAATAACCATATCAGCTTTTGCAGGCGATAACTATGAAGTCGAGGATTTTGAGATTATTTTAAATGTAGGAGCATATGTCCCTCAACCTCAACCTGATTTAGGTTGGCTTATATATGTACTGATAGGAGCCATATTAGGTTTAGTTGTATTATTTACTTTATATCAAACGCATTTTAAATATCCGCCATTAGTAAGGAAAATTCGAAAATTGAAGAAAAAAGTTCGAAAAACAAAAAAGACAAAACCTATCTTAGTGAATAATCGAGACAAGATTATTAAAAATAGGTACCAAGATCATGTTAAATTTATAGATTTAGAAGTAGATCAAACTGAAATTATAAAAAAAAAATGATAAAATCTAATTAAAAAATAAGGTGTTTTAAATGGCACATGGTTATATAATAACTGAATGGACTGAAGATCGAGGATTGGTTGTTAAATTAAGCTATCCAGAAGATCTTGCGATTGATTTAGACGATATGATGCGAATATTTTATGCCCATATTACCGGTGCTGGAGCTGCAGGGAATGTATTGGTACGTTTAGAAAAAGCACGATCAAACGTTTCAAGCTATTTTACTGGCATGGAATCTGAAATGCCCATAATGATAAATTTAATGTTGGAATTAGGGGAAGATCCAGAAATGTTCGGTGAGGCGGTTTTACGGGAGATCAATCAAGATTTAGTCAATTATATAAGAGAGATGAATACAAATGTTTCACAAAGCTATGAAGTATTAAAAAATATAAAGCTTTATCTCCGAAATACCTTAATTTTATTGGATCGGCTAAAAAGTTTATCAAAAGAGCAACGTCTTGCACAGATATATACAAGTGAGAAAGCAAGAGCTATATTAGATACATTACATGAAAAAGCTATATCTCGAAGAGAACTTCAAGGGGTTATTGAAGATAAACTTCAGAAGATCATTCCTAATATTGAATATGTTTTAGATCCTTTTATTAAAACTGGTTTGGTCATGCAAGATTGGGTTGAAGGCGACACTGATATTACTCTTTTTCTCCTAAATGATTTTGAAATTTATAGATCACCGGCGACGAAATTGGTTGAAGATGCAAGGAAGGGCTTACCAAACCCAGAAGTTGCTGCGAAATATTTAGAAGAAGTAAATAATTTTTTCACAAATTATAAGCCCACCTTTGAAGATAATATAATTATTGCTTGGACATTAATGAATCCAGATAATTATGATTACATAACATTATTCAGAGAAAGAAGTTATCCAATAAATAAGATTCCAAAAGGTCCAGGAGTAAGTTTAGACCAAATAGGGAGTTACTTAAAAGGTATGGAGGATAATCAAATTCTCAAAGTTATTAAAGACAATAAAGATACACTATGGGCATTCTTATTGACAGATATTGTTGTAGATACTTTTTATCCAGAATATTTAATAGAAAAGATTCGTAAAGATACAACAGAAGGAAAACTTAAGAAAAATGTAGCAATAAAGCATCTGGAATTTCTTGAAGCTGCATATAAAAAAAAATAAATAAATCGTGATGAACGTGTCAAAAGAAGACGATTCAGCAACAAAGCATGTTTTGGAACTCATCGGATTAGCTCACGATGAGGTTGATACATATTATAAGATTACAGGAAGAGGTCCTGTAATGATTGGAGAAATCGCCTTACTTAAAAATATAACTGAAGAAAGGGCTGTTGAAATCGCTAATAATTTATTTGAGAAAGGTCTACTTAAACAAATTCCTGGAAAAACTCCGATTTATGAAGCTCTACCTCCCTATGCTGCACTTGTAAGTCAAATCCATCAATTTAAAGAGGCAATAAAGTCTTTTCAGACTATTGCTCCTCAGAATATACAAGCTAAATTTGATTCCTTAGAAGAACATTCAGCAAAGCTTAAAAAATTAGATGATTATAAGACTTATCTTCAAATAATGAAGTCAAAATTACCTGAACAAATAAAGACACAATTTAATCGATTTGAAAATGAATTAGAACAAGTAAAAAGATTTCAAGATGTAAGAAGATTTATACTTAATTTAAAAGAAATTGTTCCTGCAGATATAACAAAGGACTTTGAAGCAATGGAATCTCGGTTAGATTCAGTAAAATCAGAAATTGCATCAAGATTTGAAAAGCAGTTTAGAATAGGAGCATTAAGCAGTATGGCTGAAAAAATTGTATCTAAAGTAATCTCAGAACAATTTACAGTGATAACTAAAGCATTCAAAGATAAATTTGTGCAAACAACACAAAATATGTTAGACCAAGTGATAAATCAGTTAGGTAGTATTACGGATACTGCAGGTGAAATTAGTACTGACTTAAGTACTGTTTTTGCCGATATACAGAGTGGAATGGTTACTACCTTAGAAGATTTAGAAAAGAGAGTTTCAGGGGTTTATGATGATATCCTTTCAGGAATCGCAGAACTTAAAGATCTATTCCGTACAGAAATTTTTGAATCAATACAAGATGATATTATCTTCAACATTATTAATCAATTAGAAAGTGCAGAGTTAACAATGCAGGAATTTTGGGAGCGCTCGAAACAAGCATCACTACTAAGTTTTAAAGATGTATGGTTCGTAAGAAGTAGCGAAGCAATCAAAGCACAAATTAATGAATCTTTATCCCGAGTAAAAATGCGAGTTCATATCATAGCTCCTAAGTTAGATGACATTGATTTAGTTGCGTTAACAAAATTAAAAAAACATATCAATATAAGAATTTCAACAAATTTTGATCTACATAATCCAGAGGATCAACTAAAATTTAAGGAAGTAGAGAGCTATACTAATTTAACCATAAGACATTACCCCAGAGAAAACTTATGGTCTATTAATAAGGATTTCGAAGAAGTGGTAGTTTGTGTCGTATCGAAAAAAGATACAGGGGAATTCGAAATCGCTGGAATGGGTTCAGTTTTAGAGGAACACGTAAAATTATTCGCTGCTGTTTTGGAGGATGTTTGGATTCAAAGTAAAAAATTTGACCAAGTAGAAATTACTCAAGCTATAAAGCAAGCTCCTGAACCAAATATCACACAACCAACTTATCAACAACCTTTTACTCCAACTACTCCCAAAGTTTCCCAACAAGTACCTCTTAAGCCCACATCAGCATCAAAGTCACTAGAACCTATAAAACCTCAATTAAAGCCTAGTAAAACAACACTAGATGTTCAACCAGGAATAGATGTATCAACTGATGCTTTTCTCTCAACTCAATTCGATAATATCTTAGGAAAAATTGATACTTTGTCAGGAGACGATATTGCTCGACTATTAGAGAATTTACAAAATGATATTCTTGAAAGAAAAGGTTTCAGTGCTATTCTAAGGCAAATAAGAATGGGAATTGATTCTATAAAAAATAATATGAATTTGTTAAATAACACTGAAAAAGAAGAACTAAAGAGTAAAATAAATTTTTGGAGAAGTAAATTACAACTCTAAATATAGTTTAAATTCTCATATTTCTTAAAATTTTTAAAAAGATTAAGAGACTTTTATATTAAATATATCTCAGATCCTAAGAATCTTAAGCTAAAAATTTATATTTTTTGCGAATGATTCAACTTAAGAAATACAAAATGTGAACTAAAACTATGCCTAAAATCAATCATTTTGAAATTAATGCAGATGACCCGAAAAGGGCAAAAAAATTTTATGAAAATGTATTTAAATGGAAAATTGAAAAATGGGAAGGCCCTCTTGATTACTGGATTATTACTGCTGGAGACGAAGATGAAGTAGGAATTAATGGTGGTCTACAAAAGCGAGAGCATAAAGATGATAAGATTGTCAATTATATAGGAGTAGAATCAGTTGATAACCTGATCAAAAAAATTAAAGACAGTGGTGGGAAGATATTAAAAGAAAAAAGCCCAATTCCTGGTGTAGGATATTATGCATTTTTTGAAGATACTGAGGGTAATTGTCTAGGAATAATGGAAGAAGATGAAAGTGTAAAATAAAGATTCATTTTTTTTTTTCTATTCTTGTTTTATATTTGGATTAAATATTGATTTTAATGTTAAATTATTAGAAAACCTTTAAATAAAAAGTGTATATTATTCAATCCTAATTTTATACTAAAATTTTAATAGTTTAGCGTGAAAAACAAATGAAATTGAAGTTAAAACAAAAGACTTTTTTGTTATTTACTTTAGGGTTTATTTGTGTATTAACTACATTGTTTGCCAATAATCTTAACTTCAATAAAGAAGATAACAATATAAGCAAGTTAAATAATATAAATTTAAAGATTTCAAAAGTTTCAGGAAAGATTTATATTAATGGTACTTCTAATTGGGTTGATTTTAAGGATGCGGGAAATTGTACAGGAGAAGGTACTTATTCTGATCCCTACCTTATTGAAAACCTGATAATTGATGGTGGAAGTGTGGAAAGTTGCATATGGATTGAAAATTCTGATGTGTACTTTAAAATTGAAAATTGTACACTCTACAATTCTGGGATAGACTTAATTGATGCAGGAATCAAATTGTATAACGTTGAAAACGGTCAGATAATAAATAATACCATGTACAACAATTTTTATGGGATATATGCAGAATATATCGATAACTCTGCTATTGTAGGAAATAGTTTTAATAATTATGGAGGTATCAAACTCAAATTTTCTAATAACAATCTGGTTTACCTTAATAATCTTGATAACGATTTGAACCTTTTTTATATGGAATCGTCCAATAGATATTATTCACATCAAAAAATTAAATATATTTACAATGGATACACCTATACGAACTACCTTGGTAACTACTGGAATGAATACGAAGAAGATGATAATGATAATAATGGAATCGGTGACCTACCTATCATATTCTATGATAGTGTAGGGGAATATGTTGATAGATATCCATTGATGGAACCCACTGAGAATTATGAAATAATTGGATTTTCCTCTGGGACTGGAGAGATAATTCCGGGATATAACTTAATTTTCTTGATAGGAATGATTTGCGTTATATCAATATTTCTCCTAAAAAAAGCTATTACTATCCAAAAGGGTAAATAAATTATTTTTCTTTTTTTTTTAATAGGTTCTAAAGCTTAACAAGGCTTAAGTAATTTTTAAAATAGAAATTTTACATAAAAAATTGATAGGTAATTATAATAATATTAAAGGGAGAGAAAATCTCCCGCCCTTTAATATGGAATGGAAAAGAAAGTAAGCATAAAAAAAAATATGAGATTTTAAATTTTATAATAAAATCATCATCTACCTACAATGTCTACAAACTGCTCGTGCGTCCATAAAACTTAGTTTTATTTCCTTACCACATTTCATACAATTTATTCTTATTTTTTTTGGCATTCTAATCTCCCTTTTCATTTTTTATTATTTTCATTAAAAATCAAAATTAACTGTAGTTTTTTTCTCTAAAACTAACTTAGTCTTTCGACACTTCTTACAAAGTGCCTCAGAGTCACTTAAGTCAAGCCTTATCTCTTTACCACATTTTCTACAATTTATTGTTATCTTGGCCATATATATTACCTCTAATTTTTTGGTTAAATAGGAAAAAAAAGTTTTAATAAGTTATATATCGAGAATGATATCTTCCGGCATCATTCACAATAATTATCAACCTCTCATTCTTTTTTAATAATTTTTTATGCATTTTTGATAACCTCAAACACTGAGATATTATTATCGATTGTAAAGGTTTACTCCAAACAGACTAGAGTCAACTTCATTTTTTATTTTGTTAATGTTAATATTCTTTTTAAGGTGTTTGGCATGGTTTAGAACCTTGATTTTCTTTACGATTTTATTTTGTTTCTCCTTAACTTTCTCTGCTTTTTCCTTAATCTCAGGAATTATGATATAAATTTCTTCCTTTTCTAATACTTCTACCATTTTCTTTTATCACTCTTTTATTTTTTTTTCTTAAGATTAAATAAGCTGAACTACAATATATAGATTCGCACTTCGCACTTCACTTGAAGTTCGCACTTTATTCCGAAGTGTAAAGTATATAAATGTAATTGAATACATATTATTTAAAGATCTATTAAAACTCTTAATCGCGATTAAAAATGAGTAGAACTGAGGGGGTTTTATATCCTCCTGATGAGATATTAAACCCAATTATGGGGAAAACTGATTATGAATATGTAATATTATGGATGCTTAGCAACAATAATATGTGTGAATGGTCTGATTTTACTGCTGAAATTAGTGAATCTACTTTGTCAGGCAATTTAAAAAAACTACGGAATAAGGGTTATATTGAAAAGCCTGAAAAGGGAAAGTATAAAATTACTGCTCAAGGACAAGACAGATTCAGTGAATTAGTGTATGATAGAAAGTTGGGGCAGAGGAAATTAAAATATCCACAGAAAACAATACTAAAAACAAGGAATTATGATCATTGGATATTGTGGATGTTATACAATAATTATTCTTGTAAATGGTCCGATTTTAAACAAGAACCGTTATCAATTAATCAATCTTCCTTATCCAATAATCTAAATTCGTTAATAGATGATGGTTATGTTTCAAGAGAAAATAAAGAATATATTATAACACCCTTAGGGAAAACAGAGTATCTTAGGATATTAAAGTTATATGATTTAGATCGTCAATCCATATTAGAGCAAGAAAGTAAGAGAATTGAAGAAATTACAGAAAAAACTAGTAAATTCTTTAAGAAATATAAAATAGTTGCGAATGAATTAAAGTTTCGTTATTTAGATTATGTATTAAAGTTACCTTACTCAAAAGTAGAACCAATGCTAAAAGATGAGGAAGACTTTAATAAAATTTTGTTATTCCTTGCGATTAATCATCCTGACCAATATCCTGAGTTTATATCAGCGAGAGATTTTTCTGTGAAGTATAAAATTGTTAGAACAACCTTAGATTATTATATAAGAGAAATAGTTGAAAATGAATTTTTCGACATTAAATTCTTTGTAATAAATAATGGACATGGGAGGACTTATTACTTTCAAAAGAATGAAACCATTGAGAAAGTTCTTAATGCCTTAGTAGAGAAGCATATTACAAAATTTACTTATTTAAATAAATTTCATGAAACTGAGACAATTGATCCTGAATTGTTATTAGATAAGATACTAAATGATGTTTGTGGTAACTTATTCCATGAGAATCTAAAACCCTCATTAAAGACATTCTTACCTGGATACATCAGATATCTAGCATATAAAATTGAGACTGAGAAAAAGTTAATTGATAGTGAAGCAAAATTAGAGGGATTTGTCTGGCAGAATATATTTGAAGAATTTCAAACTTTTGAACCCTCAAATATACCTAGAGCAGGAGAAGAAGATGAGTATTACTATGCTTTAGAGCCAAACATATTCTATGCTTTAGATCTATTGTTTCTATCCAAATTATATTTCTTGAACACGGAGGAGGTTCAGAAGAAATATCATCTGAACAAAATAGATATCTATAAAAAAATTATAAGAAGTTTGAATGGGAATAAAGTTTCTAAAGCAAAGGAGTTATTTCAGAACAGTAATGCTGATCCTAAAGTAAAGACTATTAACCAATTAATTTTAAAGGATGTTATTGCAACAGCAGAAAACAATTTGGAAGATTCAATAAAAATAACAGATGAAATTATCCAAGAATATCCAAATGATTTTATCGGATACTTATTCAGATCTATAACTTATCTGTTAATGGATGATTATAAGAAATCTTTAGAAATTATAGAGGAAGCCACAGAAATAGTCCCAAATGTACTTTTAGAGTGCCAAAAAGCTCAAGTATATATTCGAGCGTATGAAGGAGAGAAAGCATTGGATATTATTAATGATTTGTTATCCCTACACCCTGACAATCCAACATTGCTGAGAACAAAATACATCGTCTTTATGACACATTGGATGTCATTTGTAAAGGATTATAATGAACCTTTGGAGGTAATAGATCATTTAAGCGCATTGAATCCTGATGATCAACAAATTATTCTTTTGAAAAGTTTGTACTATTGTCTGATTAATAAATATAAAGAGGCTAAGAGGGTTATAAAAGAAGGAATTGATATCAATACTTTTAAGAAAAATCCTAAAATTGACACAATAGCTTACTTTATTTTTGCATACTCATATTTGGCGCGCGGTAAATTTGATAAAGCTTTAGATATTGCTAATCTTGCGTTAACCCTTTATCCAGATCATCCCACATCATTTCTGACTAAAGCATTAACTTTCGGATATAATTTGGTTTATAGATTTACATTTAAAGAACCAAACATTGACACATTTACGGAATTGATAAAACTAGCTGTCTCTTTTGAGCCTATTAAATATAATAAAGTAAAGTATCTTCTTTTACAAGCACATATATTAAATGGAGTTAAAAAATTCGATGAATGTATTGAAACTATTGAGAATGCAATTGAGATGATCCCAACATTAGAACCACTATATGCTAGAAAGGCTTATTTACTATTAACTTCGCAGAAAGAAAATGAGGCTTTAGATTTAATTGAGGAATTATTAGAAAACCACCCCTCTTTGAAAAGAGGTCTTTTCTTACTTAAATCGTATATCCAAGTCCATCTAAAACAATATGATGAAGGTTTAAGAACCACAGATGAAGCACTTAAGATATATCCAGAAGACAATAACCTTATAAACAATAAAGCATACTTTTTAGCCCATTTAGGAAGAAGAGAGGAAGCAATTAAAACTGCTGAATATCTGATAAGTCTCAATCCTAAATATGGAAATAGTTATGATACTTATGGGGAAATATTAATGATTTCTGAGGAGTACGAAAATGCGATGGAAAAATTTAAAATGGCTTTAAGTCTTGAACCTTCGGGATGGTTTGCTTTTGAAACTTGTCTTAAAATGGGAGAATGTTATCGAAAAATTGGAGAAAATGAAAAAGCTCTTGAATATTATGAGAAAGGGAAAAAATTGACTGAAAAAATGCATCCTAGTAACGTTTCCAAATATATACCTAAGGTAGAAAAATTAATTTCAGAAGTTAGAAAATTACTTGGGGAATCAAAAGACAGTGAATAATTTAAAAGTAGAATGTGATCTTAATGCAATACAGATATGTAAAAGCGTTCGAATTTGATTATAATTTTGGAACACTTTTATCAGTTGATTTCAGCTCTAGCAGTGAGGATTCAGATCTAATTAATCTCACTGAAGAGATTTTCAATGAAATCAGGGATTGTATTAAAGTTCGAGGGATTCCAAGTTTAATTTGGTTCAAGGGAATAACTGATACAATAAATCCTTCAAAATTTAATCTGATTACAAAAATGATTAAGGCAGTATACCCACAACAAAAAATTGGAGTATATTTAAATTGTGGTTTCTTTCAGGATACTGATATTCGAAATGTTTTTCATGAGTGTGACTTGGTTGCCATTAATCTTAATACTGTTGACCACTTTCACTTCTCAAAAATTAACAAATGCCCTGAATCTATAGCCCCTATAGATGTTTTAGAAGGAATACTGGAGTTTAGTCAAAATTTTAAAGGAAAATTAGGGATTTATACCATGTTTCTAAGAGGTATTAATGATGACATTGAAACAGTAAGGAAATTAAAGGATTTCTTATTAAAAGTCATGCCAGATTATTATTCTGTCAGTAACTATACTTTAGATGGTTTTAAACCCATTTCAAAAAGATTTAAAGAAGAGATAAAAGAAGTTTTTGATCAACTCCCTTTTAATGTAATGTATATGTTTTAATTTTTTTACTTTTTTTTCTTATATCTATCAACTTTTTAACATGGTTCAAATTTAAGCCCACAACATTCACATAGGTTCTCGAGGTTTTCAATATATTTTAACATTGATCCATACCATTTGTTTAATAGTTCTTTAAACTGAGTTTTTATTGAATTAATATCTTTAGCATTATAAACAAAAAGATATCCTTGCTTTTTTTTATTGGTTTTAGTGCTATCTTTAGAATATTCTTTCATAGATATCGACTTACGCTTGATAAGATTTAATTCAGCCAAATTCTGAACAGCTCTTTGAATTGAACTTCTATCCATTTTTAGAGCTTTTGATATCTCAGAAGTACTCACATTTTTATTTCTTAACATGTATCCAAATACCTGTGATTCAGTTTTATTTAAACCCAAAATACATTTAAATAAGCGTACACTAGAAAAGATTTCCTTGTTATTTAATATCTCATCTATAATCCTAAATTCTTTTAATTGTTTTTCTATCACTTCCATAAGATACCAACTTAAAAATATAAAAAGAAATTAATAAAAAAAATATATTCAATTAACAGCTCAAATGCTCTTCGAGTTTCATTAAGACTTTCTTCATGCCTTCGTAATTCATTGCTCCAACGATTTGATGTATCACTTCTTTATTTTTAATAAATAAAGTCGTTGGGATTCCCGTTATTCCATATTTCATAGCTATAGCATTGTTTTCATCAACGTTTACCTTTACAAATACAAAGTTTTTTCGATATTCTCCATGAAGTTTTTTAAAGATTGGAGCAAAAAATTGACAGGGACCACACCAAACCGCCCAGAAATCTATAATAATTACTTTATCGGCATAATCATTTAATAACTTATTGAATTCTTCAGTAGAATGTATCTCTATTATAGTTTCTGGCATTTTTTGGTGATTCAGTAAAGCTTCAGCTTTCTTAATTCTTAAATTTTCTAATTCATTATCAGCTTTTTCCATTTTTTCCACATTTAGTTGTGAATTTCTTTTTCATAACTTTAATTATAAAAATTGAATATCTTATTTAAAGGTGATTGTAGTGCGAAAAATTTCACTACTTAGGTGTAGTGAAATAATATGGGAGAAAGAATGTAAAAAAAATTATTTTGAAGTCTCTTCTTCTAAGGCTTTTATTTGTTTTAATCTTGAGTCTTTTCTTCGGGATGATACCATAATTTGAAAATCCAAATCTTTTTTGAATATATCAGCGCTTCTTACAATATCCCTTATAATACCTTCTATGATTTTCTCTTCTTTTAGATCAGTCCCTTTAAATATGGGGATTTCTGAATGCTGCTCAATCAAATCCACTGTTAATTCCCCTGGTAAAACATCTGATCTATCATTAATTGCTACATTGATCATTTCATCTAGTTTCTTATAGACACCTCTCTTGCTAAACTGACAATCAATACATTTAGAGCACCGATTCTTCAAAATCTTAAGTATAATTAACCCCATGATAAATTTGAAATTTCTTATTAGAAGTTCTTTATCTTTATCACCATACTCATTGATATATTGTTGGACAAACTTTTCCGCCTCAAAATATAAATTGGAAAATCTAGTCGCCCTATTAAAGTAGGCGGGAACAATACAAAAGATTCTTGAAAACCAAAAAGGGCTAATATCAACTGGAGGGTCTTCATAAAAGATATAATAAGCGACTCTTCCATCTCTTTCAGTATATAAAGTAGATTCTTTTTTCAGCATATTTAAATAAGTTGAAGTTGTTGAACGGGCAATTTCTTTAAAATAAGTTTTATATTCCTTTTCTACCTCTCCTGTGGTAACCTTATTCTTTCCTTCTAAATAGTGTTTCAGGACGATTCCTAATATACGATTTTCATGAAGGCGTCCCGTTTTTATCTGCTGTTCTTCTGCTTCATCTTCTCTGATGTGATATAAATATGCGATTTCTGGAGCATATTCTTGAACAACTTTATCAATAAATATAAATTCAGTTTCTTTTGTTTCTAGATCACTTAATTCAGAACGTTCTATTAATAATTCTTCGATTTCTGATCTTTCAGTCAATTAAACCACTTTTTTTCTTGATATTTTTAATATTGAATTACATTAGGCTAGATTTCTTTAGTGTAGGAGCCTAATCCTACATGATCCGAAATATGGACCCAAAATTCTTTTTTTTACTATGATCTTCGTATATACATATATTCATATATAGATTCTTGATTCGGACTTCATATGAAGTTCATACTCTATTATGATGCATTATGAAGTGACAATCAGTAAAAATAGAATTAAAAATGAAGAAATAGAAATTAAAATGAAAAAATAATTATTCTATTGGTTCAATTACTTGAATTACTTCAGCAGGTTCTGTGATTATTTCTGCTTCGGCTACTTCTTCCTCTTTTGCAATTATTTCTCTTTCAATGATTTCAAGTTGTCTTATTTTTGTGAAAAACCATATGAGAAATGGGTGCATTATTCCTAGAATCGCCATGATTAGGAACAAATTCTCGATTCCCATAAATAGCGCTAAAGGTCCGGCTATTATAGCTCCTATTGGAGCAATTGCCATAGAGATCATATGATCAATTGACATGATTCTCCCAATTTTATCTTTTGAAACTACGGTTTGTAAGATTGTTAAATATGTAGAAACTGTGATCGGAAACATTACCCATGCGGGAAATAAAGCTATCATCATAAGAATGAAATTTCCTGTGGGGGCGAAAATTGCGGGTATTTGACAGACAAAAGTTAGCGCTCCTCCAATAATATTTATTTTAATTTTATGCTTCCATGTTTTCTTTACAGTAGTAATCAGAGATCCGGTAATGTTTCCCATTTGAGAGACAAACATCAATAATGCAAGATCTAAAGGAAGTCCCCCATGAGCCTCTTTAATAAAATTAGGGAATAATACAGCCCAAGGTCTATTTATAAAATTCCATATCATAGCAAAACAAATCATCGCTAGTAGCCCGGGAACCATTTTAATTGTTAATAATCCCGTTTTGAAATCCTTAAACATTGATCTTTTTACTGTCTCTTCAGTGGTTTGCTGAATTTTTGGAATTTTTATAATTAGTAATGGCCCCATGGCAATTATAAAGGTTATGATATCGAGAAGAAAAATTTGTTCTGTGTTCGGAAAAATGGCCATAAGGCCTGCTCCTATCATCGGTGATATAGAAAAAATTACTCCAGAGCTTAAAAAGTTCATTCCGTTGACTCTGGTTAAATTTTCTCTAGGTACCATTATAGGGATTAATGACTGAACTGCGGGCAGTTGAAAAGCAAATGAAGCTGCTCGAAATGTATTTATAGTGAGAATGAAAGCAATATTTTGTATATCCAACAGAAAAAATATAAAGAGTAGAAATGTTAAAACTGCTTGCATCGAATCTGATATCGCAATAATAGCTTTTTTATTCCATCGATCACTGATGACCCCACTAAAAGGTGTGACAATAACTTGTGGAAGAAACATCAAAAACACTGAAAGAGAAAGATAAATAACGTTATCAGCCATCCACCAAGTTATTACAAAGCCAACAATCATTGAACCTAACATTGAGAATTGTTGACCAAATAAGAATAACAAATAATGCATATAGGATTTTTTATTATTTTGTTTTTCCATTTTGATTACCTTTTTAGTTGATTTTCCTTTTTATTATTATTGAATTACTTCCTTTTATATATAGATTAAAGCTGTGAACTTTTACTGAAGTTTAAAATTGCTATTGAACTATTTCCATCTTGGCATTCTTCTTCATTGATAATTATATTATTGCACTTTGAAGACGGTTCACATTCAGGATGATTGAGCTTTTTTTCAATTTTTGTTTTTTTTAAGCCCATAATTTTTCAACATTTTATGATAATGATAAATGGGCGAGTCAGAGTCTCGCCCAAACTCGTAAAAACCTATTCAATATGGATATGGAAAAGAATAATCATAATTTATTTTGTAGAATTTTAAAAAAATAAAAAAATGTTTAAAAATTGGTATAAGATCGATTGTACATTGGAGTACCACTTCTGATGATAATCATAACCTCTGTATTTTTTTTCATTATATTTACCTCCTTTTCGTTTTTTTTATTATTTTTTACCTATTATATTCGTAATAGTTCTTGTAGACTAAATTTTGGTGGATTTGATTAATAGGAATTAATCCTTGATGGTACACTGCATTTTGATTTGAGGTTAGCTTTTCAATATCTTTACTGAACTCCAAAGATTCTACTGGCTCCCCTAAAGCAAGAATACCATTTTTTTCTATTTCGATAATGTATTCCATAATAACCTTGTCTACATCAACACAATTTTTTCTTACATCCTTATTTTTTATTGCTTGAGCCATTTTTTTAACCTCCTTCTTTTCTTTTTCTACTTTTTTTTCTTTTTTTTTCTTAAGAAATGAAAAGGAGTAAAAACATATATAGTTTATAGTCCAGAAGTTTGGCTGTAGTTTGTACTTCAATAGAAGTCTATATATTAGATTGAACCTTAGATATGAATCTCTTGAAAGCATATTTGTAAAGTAGAATAAAAAATAGGAATAAATCTTAAAGAGATAAGTATGAAATTTTTGAATTTAAATAGATTAGTTTCACTGAATATTATCTGAAATGAGAATTCTCGACAGGTATAAAAAATTAATCTTAGATGAACCCCAAATAACTTCATAAGCTAAAAATTAGAAATTCTAAGTATTATGCATAAAGTTAAAGAAAAATATTGTGGTTGATTATTGAGAATAATAATTAATTAAAATAAGATTTAAATAATTTTCAATAAGTATTTCATTCATGGCTAAGTTTAAAATAATAGTTAAAAAACATTGCTATTTCTGTGATTTATTAATTAAATGGCTTTCAGATAATAAAGTCGATTATATTGCTTTAGATTATCAAGATCCTGAAGATTTTGACGATCCATTAATGAAAAATCCAACTTTTAATAGTTTATATTGCGATATGAGTGCATGCGTTGAAAGCATTCCGCTCATTGTAAAAAATGATACAGAATTCTATTATTCAGAAATATGGGATTTAGTTAAAAATTCTATAATAGAAGAAAAAGCACGAGAAATTTTTGAATTATAATTTTTTTAATCCAGTTCTCAAGTGGGATAAAAAAACGTTATCCTGTTCTCAAGCCTTAAGCTGAGATACTCATTAATCACGAACTCCTTCATTATTTAAAAGATATTGCTCCACCTATTAAAGTTTTGACTGAATTACTGATGAGAAAGTATGAGTTAGATATTTGATTGGTATAGTAATTATATAAAGATTATAGATCTTATTATTCATGTATGGACAGATTAAAAAATGAACAATATACAGTCATATTATCCTATTTAATTTTTTCAATTACTTTTACAATTTCATGGTTCTTTCCTTATTATGAGAGGTGTTGGACAGGCTGGGGCATACCATGCGATAGTTGGTTGTCTATTACGGGGTTTTCCTTTATGATTTCAAATTTCAAATCAAGTTGTGGAATTATAGGAGTAAACTTAATAATTTTTTCAATGTTGCTTATCTATATGTCTAAGGTAAGATTCGCGTTAATTCTAATTACTTTAGGTAATATTCTCATTGGAATTAGCATGCATTATTTATCATATATTACCAAACAAGGTGTTATTCCTGGATTATATGATGTCTATTTTTTATTTAGGATTAAAATTAGTTATAGAGTTGGTCTTTTCTCTTGGGCAATAATGTCTGGAATAAATCTATTTCAAATTGTAGTTGAACTAGAAAGAATTTTTTCAAGTTCTTTGAATCTAAAGGCCGGTGAACTTTATAAAAAAGTTTAATAGTTTCAAATAAAAATTTAAACAAATGAAGTATCTAATAGTAAAAATATTTTTAGGACAGAAATTTAAACTAAAAATTGATATATAATTAATATTTCACCTTATAAGATTATCTAGTTTTTTATCTTCGGTCATAATTTTAGATAAAATGAGCGTAAGAGTAGCTGAATTACAAGATTTGAAATTTATTGTAACTTCAATATGAGTTTTTGGTACTAATCGCCTTCATAACTATATTTGAAGTTTGGATGTAGAAACTATAAATATATTGTTGTACTTTTTATAGATAATAGAGTGAGTTTTATGAGTCAAAATATAAATTATCCACCTAAAGAGATTTATGAAGCTCCAAAGTTCGGAAAAAAAAATTTTGAACATATTATTCTTTGGATGCTAAAAAACAATGAAAAAGTCGAATGGTCCGATTTTAAAGAAAGACCAATAAATATTGCCCAATCTACGTTATCGAATTATATGAGTAGGTTGCTTAGAAAGGGTTTTATTGAAAAGCTTGAAAGAGGACTTTATCAGATAACAAATAGAGGCGAAAATAGATACAATGAATTATCGAGAGCAAAAGAAGCTAAAAGAAAGTTAAGTTACCCTCCAGAGATAATCAGCAAAACCCGGAATTATGAAGATATAATACTGTGGATGGCGTATAATAACAATTACTTGAAGTGGTCAGATTTTCTTGATGATACTGCTCCTATTTTTATTAATCAATCGTCTTTGTCAAAAAGTATGAACTATTTGAAGGATAAGAATTTTATTAGAAAAGATGAGAAGTCAAAAGAATACAGGATTACAAACTTAGGTAAAGTGGAATATTCTAGGATGTTAAAATCATATGATTTAGATAGACAATCAATCCTAGACGAAGAAAGTAAAAGAATTGAGGAAATAACAAAAAAGACCATTAGTTTTTTTGAGAAATTTGGAATAATTGATAGTGATATTAAATTTAGGTTTTTAAAAAACACATTAACTTTATCCTTCGAAAGGTTAGCAGGTTCTTTAGATTCAGAAGAGGATTTTAATAAAGTTTTATTGTTTCTTTCGATGAATCATCCAAATCAATACCCAGATTATGTATCATCTAAAGAATTTTCAGAGCAATTTGGTATCGATTCACTCGATCTTGAGTTTAATATTCGCCAAATAGTGGATAAAGATATCTATTCTGTAAAATTTTTTAAGTTAGAACCTGAAGAGGATAAATTTTATTATTTCCAAGCTGGTGAAAAACTCGAGAAAGTTCTTAATGCAATCACAGAGGATCATATAACAAAGTTCACCTATTTGAATAAGCTATATCAAAACTATCTAAAAATTGTCACAAAACTGAGTTTAAATTATACAGTAGCGGGGATTTTAGAAGAAATCTGTGATAATTTATTTAATACTGAATTAAAGGAAGCATTAAAGAAGTTTTTACCTGAATATATTAATTATTTAGCATATAAAATCGAAAAAGAAAGGAAATTAGTAGATACTATTGATAAGTTAGAAGGTGTTGCTTGGAGAAATATTCCAGATGTTTTTCAAACCATTAGAACAAAAACAGAAGTAATAAAGCGGCCAGAGCATATGTATTACATAGATTCTTCAGTATTAACAACCCTACCGCTTTTTTCTTCTTCAAAAGTATTAAAAATGTTTGAGGATATTAAACATTCGATTAAAAAGAAAAAATGCAGTGATGGTTTAAGCAAAATTTATACTGAAATTGAAGCAGAATTAGAAGAAGATAACGAATATTTCTTTAAGGCGTTAATATTAAGTGTAGTAAACAAATACCAAGAAGCTATAGATCTCTTAAATAGTGAGATAAAACCATTTTTAGATGACAAAGATGAGAATACTAATATTTCATATTATTTGATATTGATTTATTGTTATTTAACGCTTGGAAAGTTTAATGAAGCATCAAAAGCGAGTAAAATAATAAGAAATAAATATCCTGACAATCCCATTTCTTATTTAACAAAAGCCTTAATCCCAGGCTATAAAATCATATACGAATTAGAGATCGATGATAAGAAAAAAGATCAAGTTTTAGATGATATTGACGAAGCAATTGTATTAGATCAAGATAAAAAGAATAAAGCAAGGTACTATCAATTTAAAAGTCTATTTTTAAGATATATGAATAAATATGAGGATGCAATTGAAGCCATTGACAAAGCGATTAAACTGGACCCCAAAAGTCTTGGTTCATTTTACATCAAATCTAAAATACTCCTTCATAAAGAAGATTATAATGAAGTAGCCAAGTTGATTGATGATTTTCTCAAAAATTTTCCTGAAAAAGAGACAGATATCTTGCAAGGTAAAGCATTTTTCCTCAAAAAGATGAATAATTTTGATGAAGCGTTAGAGATAATTAATAATTTAAGAGAAAAATATCCTGATAATCTGGATATTCTTAACAGTAAGGTTTATTTTCATTTATATCGAGGAGATAAAAAAGAAGCAATAGAGAGTGGAAAATTACTAACACAGCTTGATCCAAATGACGGGAATTATCATGATACATTTGGGGAAGCTCTGACAGAATTTGGAGAATATGAGGAAGCAATTAAAGAAATTCAAAAGGCATTAGATATTGAACCCTATGGTTGGTATACCTATAATTCACATTATCAGATGGCAAAAACTCAAATGAAATTAGGAAATTATGATCTAGCTAGAGAAAGCTTAGAGAAAGCAGAAATAGCAACAGAAAACTGTTATTGCGATATTGAAATGAGAAGAGAATTGAATGAGAAGAGATTAAAACTTTTAGCCCAAATAGATGAACTGGAAGAGCAACTTTAAAATCAAATAGGTAGTCCTAAAAATGGACGAATTACCATATGTTTATAATGAAAATGCAAAAATTAACTATAAAATTTCTGATATTATTACTACCTGCTTGACCGGTCTTGAAACCTTTTTAAATGATATAAAAAATAATATACCGGATTCATTAACTGCAATTATTGAAAATTTAATAGATCAGTATAGAAGAAATGAAGATTTTGGGATTTTAATTGATACAAATTATGAATTACTTAACCGATGTCCTGAATTAATTAAGGGAAGTATAAATTCTATTTTATCTATACTGAATTTTACCAAATATAATCAAAACTCTATTAATGATGAAATTGCTGTTGAGGTAATAGATATTATACGCACTTTTAACCAATTTGAGTATTCTTTTGTGACTATTCTATTAAAAATAATGTCTCGGAAAGAAACAATTGATTATATAAAAAGGTTAGCAGACGATGTTGTTCATTCAAGAAAAGATCTAAATAGATATGTCGAAAATTTTGATGAATATCTTGATCGTACGCAGATAAATTTGAAAAGGTGGCAAGCTCAAGAAGTAGCTTTTAAAAATTTAAATAATGAGAAATTTCTTTATAAAGTAAAGAAATGCAGATGGGCAGAAGTAATGAAAGAACTTGATCGTGAGCTTAGTTATTATATAATATGTTATACAGATTTTGAGAATACTAAAAATCTAAATCCAAATTTTGTTCTTACAAGAACTAAAACTAAAATGATGGGGGATGAATATTGTGATTTTTGCACTCATGATACTCGTAAAGTGAAAGAAATCTCTCATCCCTCTGAGAAAGAATTCCTTGAACTCAATTAACTTTTTTTCCAAAAACAATGTTGATATGGATATGGGAAAAATTAGGTTTTATTGTGATGAGAATTCCACTATTAAATTCAAGATAAAAGATATTGTTCAAATGTGTTTATCAGGGCTTGAGGCTTTTTTAGATAACATATCAGAAAAAAATCCAAGTTCATTGAATATTATTATAAAAGTCTTAACATCTAGGTTTGAAAAGACAAGGGATTTTAACATTTCATTAAATTCAGAATATAAGCAATTTCAAGAATTCCCTAAGTTAGTTGATAAAAGTATAAATATGATTTTATCCTTAGTAAAATTCACTGAGTATCAACCTAAATCAATTGAAGAGGAGATAAATTTGAAAGTTACTGATATTATTCACACTTTGAATCATTTTGAATATTATTTCATTGATTCTCTACTTGAAATAATGCCTTTTCAAGAAGTAATTAAGTACTATCAAAACTTTGTCAATGAATTAACTCAATCAAGAAAAGATCCAAGCAATTATCTAAATAGTTTACAAGACCTAGCTAGTAATTTTAAGGCTTTTTCGGAAAAATGGCATGATTTAGAAGCTACACTTGAAATTATTCATGAAGGAAAGATGGTTTATAAAGTGAAAAAGTGTAGATGGGCTGAAGATTTAAAACATTTTGAACCTGAAATTGGCTATACGTTGATGTGCCATCAAGATTTTGAAAGAGTCAAAAATTTTAATCCACATTATGTTCTCACCAGAAAACACACTCTGATGGAAAGTGGTGAATACTGCGACTTTTGTTATCATGACACTCGTAATATAAAAGATATATCTCATCCTTCTAAGGAATTTTGGAAAGAATTCAGTTAGAATAATAATATTTATTTTTATTAAATATACTCAAAAAAAATTTAATAGGATATGGACTATGAAAAAGGTTTTATGTTTTATTTATGATGGGTTTGCTGATTTTGAAACTGTTCTTACCTGCTCAGCAATAAATGAAGATGATAATTTTAAAATTGTTTATATGGCTTATGATAGAGAACTAGTATATAGTTCTGGTGGATTAAAAATAATACCTGACATGATAGTTTCAGAAATATCTGATACAAAAGATATTGAAGGTCTTATCATTCCTGGAGGTGGTACTAGAATATTTAGACCTGAATTAAAAAAATTAATTAAGCGTTTAAATTCAGAGAAAAAATTGATAGCCGCAATATGTGCAGGACCAGAATTTCTTGCTAAAAGTGGGATCTTAGATGGTAAAAAATATACAACCACCAAAGAACCTCAATCATATGAAGAGATCAATGAGGAAGATCCCTTTCCAAGGGAAAATTATGTAGAAACTAGAGTGATTCAAGATGACAACCTAATTACTGCTAAGGGTTATGCTTTCTCAGATTTTGCTCTAAAAATTTGGGATTGGTATAATCTATTTGATAATGAGGAAGAGAAAGAACAATTAAAAAACCAATTTACTCCAATTTAATATTAAATTTTTTTATTTTATTCTTTTTTAAAACCTACTTTTATAGACATTGAGACAGATTCATCAAATGCTTGGCCCTCAACTTCACATTTAAAGGGCATTTCTTCAGAAGTAAATAATTCTGTGAAGTACCCTAGCCAATAAATACCATACCTTTTATTTTGTCTATGTCTGAAGAGTAAATGATATAAATCTTCACTCTCTTTTTTTACATCAATTGTATGGAAGTAATTTGCTACAACCCACATTTTTTGGACAGTACATATGATTTCTTGCATGGCTAGACTTTTAAGAGGTTTTGAATCATTATACCAGAGTATTAAATCGATTGCTACATTTTTCCGCCATGGTTTAGAAATTGAATCTTCTGGAGCCTCAGCTGCTGCAATTAATTGGTTAAATGTTGTTTTGCCGATAAGCATCATTTTCATCTCATCTCGTGCTCGAACCCATAAATCTCGATCCAGAGCTTTTTGATCTCCATAATATTTAATCGCAAATTCTACGAAATCCATAGTGGATTGATCCTCCTTTTTATACTTATTAATTATGGCATTAATTTCAGTAGAAATATTATTAAAATCATCATAGCATTTAACTGCATTTTTCACTAAATCTGAGATTGTCGTTCCTTTTTCTTTATATTTATCGATTAAATTCCGAGTTTCATCACTTACTTTGATATATACAGGTTTATCTTTATGTTCATGTTCTTTTATATCATCATCTTGAGAATCATTTATTTTGTCGAGATTTTTAGCCATTTGAACCATCTCCTTAAGTTTTGATTGATTTTATGTTCTACCTCAAATTGAATATATATCATTATATTATAAATACTTTAAGTCTATTATTTAAAGGAAACGAGAACTTCATATAATTTTTTTTGAATATATAGATTTATATATAAAAAGAATACTTAACTCTTCGTAATTCTCTATTTAGTAATATATATTAATATATATATATCGATATTGATATTTAAGGTTTTCCCGCTTTATTAATATATTCCATAACTTTTCATAACATTTAAATATATAGATATATAATAGTATATCGTATAAAAAAAAGAATATAGAATAATATAAGAAAATATAATGGTAAATAATAAATTTGCTTGGGTTCCTATTGTTGTTCCAAATAAACGATATAGAAATAGACCTAATGGGGGAGTATTTGCAGGGATAATACTGTTATTCATCTTTGGATTTCTATTTTTTGTAATTTTTAATCGTTTTAATGGATTTTCAGTACCTATATTTTTTATGATAGGTGGTTTCAGTATTTTTTTAATAATTATCTCAGTGATTATCGCGGTTGCAGCATCTATGAGTTCGACCTATAAGAAACCTAAGGAAGAGTATGTTAAATCATATCAATATCAACCTCAAAATCAAACTAACCAATCAAATCCTTATATAATACGAAATTCAATTCCAGAAGAATATATAAACAAAGAAATTAAAGGAGAAATCTCTGTTGTTTCAGAAATTAATTATTGTAGATATTGTGGTTCAAAAATCGATAGAGATGCAGTATATTGCCATATGTGTGGAACAAAACTTTAATTTTACATTTTTTTTAAGATAATTTTACTAAGGAAAAGAAGATTGAATAATTCGATCAAGAGAGAAATGAGAACGATAAATAAATTATATAAGATTCAATGGAAAAGAAAAGATAATGTAGCTATTTTCTTAATACTTCTAATTGGTTCATTTTTTTCCTTTATCGGATTATCTTACAATCAGTTTTATGATATATTTTTTAGTATTTGTTTTGGTTTATTTTTAGGAGGGATAATATTGTCAATAATATCGACATTTCTAGCTCAAATGGAATCAAATATCACTGGAACAGGAGAGTTAGATGCAGAAGTTGATGTTGATGCAGATGTAGATGTGGATGTTGACGCAGATGCAGATATTGATGTTGATGCAGATGTAGATGTCGATGTTGACGCAGATGTAGATATCGATGTTGACACAGATGTAGATATCGATGTCGATGCAGATGTAGATGTGGATGTTGACGCAGATGTAGATATTGATGTTGACACAGATGTTGATATTGATTATGATATAGG
>JBHLNW010000054.1:0-23755 GCA_048941185.1 Promethearchaeota archaeon | reverse complement strand
TTTGCCCCAACTAAGTGAATTAGGTTAAATATTGGCCAAGCATGTGGATGTAAATTCATTACAGGAAAATCTGTCCAACTTATCCCGAATGGATCTTCTTTCATAGCTTTTTCATCTTTTGGATCTCCAGTAATAAAATATTCAAAAAAGTGAGTTTGTCCTGGATATTTTGAGAGATCAGAATTATAAGTATCAGGTCCACTCCAAATTCCATACCAAATGTCGGGAAAAGCTTCTGCATGAAATGCAAGTGTATTTTTTTTCCATTCATCCCAAGCCATTTCAGCATTCACATGAGATAAAGCCCAGATTAATGTTCCATTTATGGATGGCCAAATTCCAGCATTTACACGCATACCAACTTCTCTCTTCTTTACATCAATATCTTTACTTAATATTCTCGCTCCGATCTTTGATGGTTTTCTTAATAGATTGTCAATATTATTTACTAAGACTGGAATCGAGTCCTTATCAACAGTACTTCCTATAATAGCCCATGGTTGAGGTTCTAACCATAATACTTCATCTCCAATCCAACCTAAATCATCCGTAAACCAAGCTCTCTTAAACCATTTTCCATTCCATTGAGCTTTAACAGATTTTTTCTGAAATTCAGCATATTTGATCAGTTCTTCTCTCATTTCATCATTATTTATAATTTTTAATACTTCAGCAAATTTATTAAGAACATAAATCGCCATAGCTGCATTAAGAACTGATTCTCCCTGAGTTCTAACATCATCAATCCGATCCTCTGGTACTTGGCCAATTACAGCACCATCATTCCAATCACCTTTAGAGAGTCGTTGAAGCCCATGTTTTCCAGTTCCAGTGACCTTCGTAAAATGATTATGACATAATAGGAGTAATTGTAAAACTGTCGAGATCCTTGCTTTTTTACCATAAATAGGATATGTTGGTATTTCTTCTTTTAAAAATTGTATATCTTTTGTTGCTAGTATATACTCACTTGTAACCCATAATAGCCATAATTCAAGATCACTTGGAAAAAAAGGTAACGGTATAATCATTCCATTACCTGTGACCCCATATGGAATTTCACCATTTTCCTTAACTGTTTTCAAAATGTATCTAACAATTTCTTTAAAAATTTTGGGTTCGCAATAAATAAATGGTAATGTATGTTGTAGTGGATCTCGTGCTGCTATTTGAACACCCATTAAATATTGATAAATTTGTCCTTGAGAAAGAATATGCTCGTTGAAATAATCATCAAACGTCATGGCACTCCGTAAATAATAATTATGCCATAAAAGTTCACGTTCGACCCAAGGCTCATTAGGAATTGACAATAAAATCTTATCTTTTTTCCAACTATTTGATGAGTAAGTCCATTGTGTAGATATTTCTAATTCATATTTTTTTATAATACTATCAAGATTAACACCCTTGGGTATATACCCATATGCAAAATATAAAGTGCGACTATCTTTAGGTTCTAAATGGACTTTTCTTTCTAAGATCATCGCACTTCTATTATCTTCAGTATTTAAATTAGAAGAAAAAGTTCTTTTTATTCCATCAGGGTATTTAACACCTCCACTTCCGAAAAACTCGAACCCATTTGTACTAAAGCCTTCAATAGCGCCATTCAGAGAAACAAGAAAGATCCTGGGAGAGAAATTACTCTCATATACAGGTGTAAGTATTTCCTTTTTAACCTTATCTTTTCTCCCTTGAAAGTATTTAGTGTCTAATAAACCAATACTTTCTATTAATGATATTTCATGTGTAAATTTCGAACTATATTCTCTTCGCTTTATATTCATTAATGAAAGATCTTTTTTCCCGAAAGCGGTATAATATGCAGGTGCTGAAAATTGAAGTGATTTACATCCCCAATATTCTATCCAACGCAACTTTTTTGAATATTCAGTATTATTTGTGATAGTAACTTGAGAAATAAGTAAGGGATCATCACCATAAGGAGCAAAAATTACTTGATCTACTGATAAATTATATTTTTTAACAATTTTACGATAATAGCCAATCCCAAAAATTCGCTCAAAATCATCTGCATTTCCTGAAAAGTATGTGCTTATGATATTATCACCATCAACTAAATACCCTATCCCTCCACCAAACTGACGATGATCAGGATCATAATCATTCAGGAATTTCGGACATCCTTCATCTTGACGAACTTGAATATACCCAAAGTTTGAAGCAACCCCAACCAGTCGATCATTCCCAACTTGGTGTAAATGTTCTCTATTGGAACGCAACTTTTCATTTAAAGGAGTGATTGCTTTAGGATCATTTATTTGATCACATGTATAATAATAGGCTGGTAATCCGTGCTCATCAGTAATCCATTCTCCAAAATGTCCAGATCCAAAGGTTTTTTTCTTCATTACAAAAATGCTTTAATCTATAGAATAAAATAATTATCGTATATTTTAAAATTAATCATACAAAACTGTATATCTTAACTTATTGAAATCTGACAGTAAATTCTGAAACTTACACCAAAATTCTACTTTATTTGATTTTTTGACAAAAAAGTTTAAATTTCAGTAATAACCTTCCTACTTATCTAATCTATTCTTTTATTTAGTCTGCCAATGGAGAAAAGTATTAAATCATCTAAAGAGAAAAAGAATTTACTATTAAGTATTTTAGGTCTTACAATTTTCGTGTTAATCCCATTTTATTATTTCCTATTTATGCAAAGTCCAATTATTTCAGGATGGGGGACTCAAGATACTAAAGGATGGCTGGGTGTTGCAGCTTTTTGGGTTGGAGTCTTCATTCATTTAATCGTAAGTATATGTAGAAAAGGAACTCCTATAAAGAAAGATAGTATAAAATTAGTTGTGATCCTGGTAATGATTATTGGTATCTTAATTTATTCCTCAACTCCTCTCATATTTTACTATTTTGTAGAAATAGTTAGTAGGGGGTATGGGTTTGGTTTCGAGGCTATTTTTATCGGAGGTTTTGGATTATTTATTGCTGTTATGGCATTGGATCTATTACTTAAGCGAGAATCGGAAAACTACAAAAAACAAAAAAAATTAAGTATCATACTTCTAAGTTTAGGGTTCTTCGTGTTTTTATTCTTTAATTTGATCACTCTAATAAATATTTTCGAAGTCCCGTGGATATTTCCCTTAATAGGATTAATTATAGGAATTATTGGTTTTGCTAGTTGGCCAACCAAAAAGAAAGAAAAATCTTTTTCTCAATAAATAAAAATTAAATAAAAGAATTTGATTATTGATAAAAAAATTAATTCTTTAAGCTTCCTCTTCTTCTTCAAATTCTTTTCCCATTAGCCGTATAACGGCGTCAGCGAGCTTATTTTGGCTTCGACTCAGAATACCTTTAACTTTTCCTTCCTTTCCAAGAACTCTAAGCATAATACCATTCCACACAGAAGAAGGTTCCCCTTTTATATTTTTAAATCTATCACGATGAACCTCAACGCTAATATTGTCATAATTCTTAGCAGCTTCAGTACATTTAAAACATAGGATACATTTGTCTCGATCTACTTCAATTTCTTTACCTTTTCTTTCCATCGCCTTCACAGCACATTCATCACAAAAAGCATCTAAGACTTTAGTATCTTTTTCAGTACTAGTAATTGTGATCGAACCCTCTACAACCTTGCGTACTTTTTGACCATTATCTAATGTTCGTACTTCTTCTTCAAATTCGGGAAGTGAACCATTTTCAACTACATTCAACTTTTTCTCACCATTAATGAAAAGTTCGAGGGTATATCCAGGACAGATCCACGTGCAACAACCACACCAAACACACTTCTCAGTATCAACTACGATTTTCTTATCTGATTCGATTTTCATAAACTCTGGGGTTCCGATAGCTGTTTTTTTCAAGGGTTCGTCGTAAATTGAGACGGTAACAGGACAGACTTTGGTGCAGAACTGACATTCAACACATTTATCTTCATGGTATCGAAGTTGCATAACATGATTTAACATCTTATACTCATAATCTACAGTATTTTCATCTACTTGAATAGCTTTTTTTGAAGGTAGGCTCATTTTTTCTCGTACTCATTTAAGTTTAAAATTAATTATTAATAATTTACTTAAGATAATAAAAGTTTCAATTTAGAACAAAATAAGTATATTATAAAAATAATTTATGTATCGTTACTAATCAATTATGAAAATGCTATGATTATAAACTCTATATCTTATTATTAATTTGGGTGTAAATGCGCATTGATATTAATTTCTAATGATATAGTTTCATTTTATTTTTAAGTTCCTTTATCCGAGTTCTTAAAGTGACTTCTGTTATTTTAGCGGCTTTAGCTATTTCTGTTTGAGTTATTTTATGATTTGAACTTTTTGCTGAGAGGTAAATTGCTGAAGCAGCAAATCCTCTTGGATCTTTTCCATTTAATGAGAGACCTACTTTTGAAGTTTTGGTAATCAAATTCATAGCATTATTTTGAATTTCCATAGAAAGAGCTAACTCATTACCAAATTTAAATATTAATTGCTTTACACTAATAGGCTTATAAGTGAGATTTAATTCGGGTAGAATTTCTCTAATGATTAAACTTAAGCTATGTATTATGGTTTTACGAGCAATCATAGAAATATCGCTAATTTCATCTAATGTTTTTGGAAATTCGTGTACTCTAATTGCAACATATAAAGATGCAGCTATAAAGCCTTCAATGGAACGCCCCATAGTTAATTTTTTCTTTGCGATAAGAGAATAGATTTTCCAAGCTGTTTCATGAATATAATCTGGTATATTCAGTTTGGATACAATTAATTTCATTTTTGGTTTGGCCTCCCAGAAATTCCTCTCAATACTTGAAACTAAAGAATTTTGAATTTTGGACAAACGTAAGAACAGAGTTTTATTTTCAGCACTAAGATACTGTCCTTTATAATCTATTTTATCCTTAGGAAGCACTGTTCTAGATCCAAATTCTCTCCATCTTGGTTCTGTCTGTTTTCTTTTTTCTATTTCTTCCTTGCCATAAGCTCTTCTTTCATTTTCAACCAGATAAATATCTGAAGTTAATCCACAATTCAAGCATACTTTATACCCACCCTTAATATCTATAATTGGTTTTGTACAACATAATTCTTCTCTTATTTCGTCATTGTTCAAATCTTCTCTTTCACTGTTCATATATTTATTCACCCTTTATACATCATTATTTTGAAAAATAACCCGTCTTTTGAGGAGTGATAATAGAAATTCAGCTTAATAAACTTATTTATTATTAACTATTTATAGGAATATAAAAATTCCTCTATCATAATGCAGATGACTTTAATTTTGTTTAACCTTAAAAATCTTAACGAGCCCTTACTCCCGAATCTTGTTAAAAAAAATGAATCTGAAAATTTGAAAGAGTTCCGAATTTATTAACTAACCATAAAATAAGTGGTATAATTCATTGTATAGTTCTGCAAGTTTTGAAATGCGGTGTTGATCATTCTGATGTAATACATTTGAGATATAGCCCCCTAATCCCTGGGGATTATTTATCCATTGTATGAAGCCCTCGATTTCAGTCTTAAGATACGGATCAACAGTTGGCGATGGAGGAGCTTGGTAAGTAGCTAATTCTCCTGCTGTGCTCTCAAATGTTTCTTCTTCTTTCATTTCTACCTTTGTTTTAATAAATTCAGACTGGGACCCTTTTTTTAACATAGCAGCAGCTCTAGCTACTGCAGGATATGCCATATGGAACCAACCTTTTGCCTTAGGTCTGATATGAGCTAACATGTAATTTTTCCCATCTGGAGTTGCAGCTCCAATTAGATGTCCTTTATTCTTTCGATTGGTCCCTATAAAACGTTCAGGTTCCATTTGTAAAATAGAGTATCTTATTCCAGCAAGAGTGACGAATTGAGCATTTCCACTGGCCCATTTGGCAATAACCTCTCTAATGTCACTTTTAACATCCCATTTGCTCGTAGTAAATAATATTTTTCCCTGTTTATCTACTAAAGCAACATGAGTTGCATCTGGATAATGCTTCTGTAGCTTACTTACTACAGATTTAATATTAACCATGATCAGAAATATTTTTGTGATGTATTTAATTTTTAAGAAGCATCTAATATATAAGAAAATATTTAAAAAAAAAGATTTTAAAGAATTTAAGGTACTACCTTTAGTATAAGACTAAAGAAAAATTGAACTTAGGAATCACGCTTTAACCATACTACCATCTGACTTTTTCCTCTATTCGCCCAACTATAATAAGGAATTAAATATAATTCATTAAAAATTATATTTATCCCTCCTAATATATCATCGCGATAATCTTGTTTTAGAATATCACTATCTCTTAATAATAAACTGTGGATTGAATCAACATTATTATCTATATCTTCAGCGCAATAAACAATAGGACCACGTTCAATGGCGACCTTCCCTATATTTTCTTTGACTTTTTCATTGCATAAAACACGTCGAATTGGCATAGGGATATTCAATTCAATAATGTCATTATTTTTCCATTCACGTTTAATGTTTACAAATCCCTTTTCTTCCTTAAAATTGATTTCTTCATTATTAATTTTAATTATTACTTCACGACGATTAATTTTTAAATAATAATACAAATCACTTGGGACTGGTTTATCTCGAGTCCAGCCAGGAATTCTAAAAGCTATGGTAAATTCCTTCTTTTTGCTAAGAGATAGAATAATTTTCACATCTCCTCCCCATGGGTAATTTGTTTCTTGATTAAGAATTATTTTAATATCTTGAAGTTTGAATGATGCAGTGCTTCCGATATAAAGATTTACAAAAATTCTATCAATATTTAGCGCATAAATATATTTGGGGATCTGGGGAATAAATCGCACAATATTAGTAGGACAACAAGGACATGTATACCAAGATCTCCTGGTTACATTTCCCTTAGAAGAGAGAGGGTTGGTATAGAAAAATTTATTACCTTCAATTGAGATTCCTGATAGGAAACCATTATATAATACACGTTCTAAAATATCAATATATTTAGCATCACCATATAATGAAAAAAGGCGAAAATTCCAAAAAATGAAAGCAATAGCGGCGCATGTTTCAGCATAAGCTTCGAGATTAGGTAATTCATAATTATCTCCAAAACTTTCTCCTTTTGAACGAGCACCAATACCCCCAGTTAAATATAATTTTTTGGAGACTATATTATCCCAAATATGTTCTATTGTTGTTTTGTATTCGTCTATATAATAGATCGATATGATATCTGTGATTGCTGAATACATATAAGTTGCTCTAACAGCATGTCCAACTGCTTCTTTCTGCTCAATTATTTTACTATGAGATTGGTTATACTCAGGGGATCTTGTATCTTCAAAATAAATATTATTGCTACTCAGATAATTTTCAAAATCAATTACTTTAGTAGAACCACGGATATCTAAGAAAAATTTCGCTAAATCTGCGTATTTTTTTTTTGTTGTATTTCGAAACAAGCGAATCAAAGCAATTTCAATTTCTTGATGACCTGGAATTCTTTCTAATTTTCCAGGTCCAAATTCACTATCTATTAAATCTGCACATTTAATTGCTACATCTAACAACCTTTTTTTATGTGTAGCTTGGTAATAGCCAACTCCTGCCTCAATGAGATGCCCCATATTGTATAATTCATGACTTAAGATTGAAATTAATTCCCAACGTTCTTTACCAGCCCATACATGGGGATTTTCGGGATTTATTGTTCGAGTAGTATATAAATATCCATCATCTTCTTGAGCTGCTGCTATTATTTCGATTAAGTTATCAACATATTTCTCGAGGTTTATATCAGGTTTAATAATTAATGAATATGCTGCCCCTTCAATGACTTTAAAAACATCTGAATCATCAAATGGAAAAATTGGTTTTTTTCCATCATTTAATAACCCGGCGGCTCTAGAAAAGTTATCAATACGACCAGTTTTTTCACACTTCCGAAACACATGAGGGATTGTTATTTCATGATTAACTTTTATTCTTGGAGCCCAGAAATTATCATTTATTTTTACTTTATCAAGCGAAACTGGTTGAATTACACTCCCTATAAATTTCAAAATAATCCACTATTAAATCAAAATATTTTGAATATTCTAATTAAACAAGTTATATAGATATTTTAATATGATACATTAAAAGTCATATAACTTGTATCGATATATTAGTTTTTATACATTTTAAATTAAGAAAATGTGTTAAGATATGATAGAAAAGAATTTCTTACAGTATCTATTTGAAAAAAACATTGATGAAAATCAAGCAACAATCTTTATTTCAATATTAAATGAATTTGATAATTTTCTCAAAAAAAATGACTACAATATTGATTCAATACCTCTTGGAGAAATTGCCAATTATTCCAATTATTTAGTTGAAAAAAACAGCGAAAATGTATTAGATTTCTTAAGAGCTCTAATTAATTATGCTAACTTCATAAAAAAATATGACTACATAGTTGAGATTATCGATATCTCAGAATCTTATATGGCAATGGATAATCTTTATGAAAGAGTTGCTGAGCAATATGGGGAACAACTTAGAGATAAAATTTTTGAAAATCTTAAGATTCCCCCGTTAGGGAGTGATCCCGAGAAAAAACCCGAATTTACAAAAATAATAATGAAAAGATTGGAAGACAATATTGGTGAAGAAAATACAATAGAACTATTAAAACCTTGTTTACATGGGCGTCCTGGGTCAATTGAAAAAGATCGAGAGATGTTTTTAAAATTAAATGATATTGATGAATTTTTAAAAATTAAAAAGAAAGAATTTATTGAAATCCTTCAAAAACATCAAAAAGAAGGCACACTGGAATTTGCTCAATACATTGATGAAGAAGTAATCGATTTTATAAAAAATATACCTTCAATCTCTCCTGGAATAAGAGAAGGAGATATAATAATCGACACGAAAATGCCATATCAAACAAAGAAACATATTCAAGCAAAAGATAATAAAATGAAGGGTTTCTATAGTTGTTATTGTCCTTGGGTACGAGGTGCGATTAAAAATGGTACTGAAAAAGAAATTTTCTCCCACTTCTGCTATTGTAGCGCGGGATACACAAAAAAATACTGGGATGTCATTTTTAATCAACCAACCAAAGTAGAACCTATCGAATCACCGCTTACTGGAGGATTACTCTGTAAATTTGCTGTTCATATCCCGAAAGAATTTCAAAAATAGACTAAATTTTAAATAAAATAGGGTAAGACAAAATGGAATTAACAATAGAGCAGATAAAATCTATTATGGAAAATAATTTTCAGATCCCATCAGAAACTTCCCTAATGGAGATAACCTCTATATTGATTGAAAAATTAGGCAGTATCGATTCCGATATTCGGGAAGGGTGCTTAGATATTTTGTATGTGTGGATAATAAACGGAGAATATGACGATGAAACTCTTATTTCGTTAGGGGATCAACTAATATCCTTGACACATACTGGATTAGGCCAAGAAATATCCGATTTTGTATTTTTACGGTCATTTGCTGCGTTAGAAGTTGCAGGAATTTTGGTATTTGATGAAAGATGCGAAAAAGGAGAAATCGAGGGAAGAAATTCATTTTTAACACCTACAATTATAAAAAGATGGTTCTCTACAGCACTGGAATATTATCAACAAGAAAAAGATTATAGATCTTATGTAATTGGGAAAGGTTGGGCACATTCGATTGCCCATGGCGCCGATTTATTCAGGGAATTTGCAAAACATCGTTTAATTCAAATCGAGGAAATCCTTCAAATTTTCCAAGTTTTTAAAAAGAAGTTAACATTACCTACTCCCATACTTTTCAACGGGAAGGAAGAGTTGAGAATAGCCTCGGCAGTTTATGCAGCATTATTACGAAACAAACTTAATATTCATGAGATTAGTCACTGGTTATCCTCAATTTTGGAACCATTTAAAGAAAAGAATTTTTGGGATTTTGTTAATCAACCTAAGAAATTGAATAGTTATTTTCATGTCGAGCGGTTTTTCAAAGACTTTTATTTGATGATCAAATTTGGAATCTCTCGTAAAGGTTCACGTGCAAACCCTTATTATGATGTTTCTCTCCAAAATCGAAGTGAATTACTTAAGTTATTAGAACAGTGTATTTTAGAAACAGATAATAATTCATTTTATTACAAACCAGATTAGTATATGACTATTTTTGTATTTTATTAAGTCAAGAATTTAAATATTGCCAGAAATAGAACAAATAAAATAAAAAAACAAATTAGGAATAGAATTCTTATCATAATAGCTAAATAATAGAGTTTAAAACCCAAGAACTATATGAATTCTTCAAATTGAATAAAATGCTACTTTTAACCTAATAGAAATTGAGTGCTGATTAAATTGGAACCGACAATATCAAAGAAATCATATAGACACTTTTTTTATTTTTTAATTGGACAAGAATTCTCTTTACTTGGTTCTTCAATTGTATATTTTGTAATAGGATGGTGGATAACAGTAGATACAAACAATCCAATTTATCTTTCTTTAGCTTCAGTCTTATACTTTTTACCTCTAATTTTTATTTCTCCTATTGCGGGAGTATTGTCAGACAGATTGAATAGAAAAAATATCATTATCATAATAGATGCAACTCAGGCATTTGTTACTTTTGGTCTATTTCTTTTATTTTCTTTCAATATTACAAACATATGGATAATCCTAGTAGTGAACACGCTACGAAGCACACTTCAAGCATTTCATCTTCCTACGTTTCATTCTATTGTTCCATCAATGATTCCAAAAGACAGATTAAATAGAATAAATGGGATAAATACTCTATTTAACAGCTTAATTTTCATGGTTGGACCGATTTTAGCTGGATTTCTTTATGAGATAATCCCAATAGGGCAAATTTTTATGATAGATATCATCACTTTTTTATCTGCTCTTGTTCCTTTGCTTTTTATTACAATCCCTTCAGTTAAAACCACTAAGAAGAAAGAACATAAGACTTCCTTTATTGAAGATTTTAGAATAGGATTGAGGACTGTAAAAGTGGTTCCTGGACTTTTAAGTTTAATACTTTTAGCAATGTTAGCTAACTTTATAATGAGACCATTTTCTGATTTAATGCCTTACTTTATTAAAAATATTCATAACGGTACAGCTATCAACTTAGCATTCGTTACTGCATTTATGCCAATAGCAAATATTATTGGGAGTATAATTAATACTGTTAAAAAGAATTGGAAACACAAAACATTTATTATTATGTTTGGGACAACTATAATTTTTGTGGGTTATTCATTTTTAGTATTTACTCCACCAGGATTCTTTATTCTTCTGGGTGTTGGACTATTTATTCAAGGGATGGCTATGAATTTTATTTTGAATAATTACATGACTCTTCTGCAGAGTTGTGTCCCTTTCGATAAAGTAGGAAGAATAGTTTCACTAGACCAATCACTATCTTTTATTATAATGCCAATTGGATCTTTAATCGGAGGCCCACTCGCAATTTTAATCGGAATTACTAATCTCTATCTCTTATGTGTAATCATCGGAATCTCAATGACTATATTAATCTGGATATTTAGTGATATTTACAAGCTTGACCATATAGGTAAAGATGATTTTCTTACCGAAAAAATAATAAAATAATAGAAATTAAAAAAATTTGTTTTAAGCTTTTTCTAATTCCATCAGGGAAATTGTTTTTCCAGATCAAAAAGGAATATCAACAGAATTAATTTAATATTCAAAATAAAAAAATGAAGTAAAAAAAATCTTGTATAACCTAAGTTTTTTCTAATTCCATTTTGGCGATTGCTTTCCCTGAACGAAATGGAATATCTTCGAGAGATATTCCGGCTTCGTATTTAAACTTCTTCTTGAATGCTTCGTTTAATGATTGAAAGTACAATGAAAGTGGTAAGTTTTGCGGACAGTTATTATCACAATTCCCACATTCTACACATCTATCAGCATCATGAGCTATTCGAGTTAATTGATATGTTACTTTATCAATAGCCTTATCTTTTCTCTTTTTCTGTAGTATGCAATCTACACAGTAACAAACTGGACATCCTCTGATACAAGTATTACACATTGTACATTTAAGCAACTCAGCTATTTTCTCTTCCTGTGAAAGTTTATCCCATTCTTCCAGATCTTTCTTTCGTTTTTCTTTTGCTTTTTCGATTATTTCATTATACTTGTCTAAATGAGCCTTCTTTTCTTTTTCTGGAAGTACCTTCTTTTTTATCCCCGATTTATCGAGAATTTCACTTCCTGTATCAGAATATACTTTTAAGATAATCTCATCTGAATCAATTGGGATACCAAGATCGCTTACTGTTAAATCAGCTATTACCGGAATCTTTCGAAAGCATCTTAAACAATTTTCAGCAACAGTTAGATTAAGTTCTTTTGTACTTCCATCTTCCATTTTAACAATAAGACCTTTGTCTCCTACTTTTTCTTTTATAATCTTAGTAGCATCGATATCCTTAATTGATCTCATTTCTCTTCCTGCTTTAGGAAGCATCCCTCTATCTTCAATTCCAATTATGAAAAGATTATCGAGGTTTACCTGTTTTATCTTAGCAAGTTCAATTAATGCTCTTGTATCGCATGGTCGTGCAATAAGGCCTACCTTCTCCTTCATTGCACCCAATACAGATTTATGCAAATATTTTGAAGCAGAGTCCGTTCTAGCGTACCCAAATGCAATTAATGGGGTTAAGGGAAAATCTTTTAGATCCTCTTCTTTGTCAGCTATTTTTGGTTGAACTGTGAATCTGTCTATACTACCGGATTTTTTATCAACTCTCAATTCAGCGCCAACAATTTTATCGACTGCTTTTTCCTTTAATAAAGTAGCTAAGATTTTAGAAAAATCTTCAATCTTTATTAAATATTCTGCCATTGCTTCCATGTAATTCCAACTCTAACTATATAATATATTATTATTTTTCTTAAATTTCCCAAATTTTTGAATTAAATTTTAAATTCCTTTATTAAATTTTATCAAACCATTTTTATGTGTTATATGGTGCACCCATTTCTTCAACTGAGTTCTCATTTTTTTTTAACTCAGTTTCATTAGTAAACACATTATATTTTTAAGCTTTAGCTTTCGCTTCAGCTTTTCCTTTCTTAGGTGTGCTTTTCGTACGTAAAGGACTGGGACCTAATTTACGAATTGTTTTATCGACTTCTATAGCTTCCTGCTGAAATTTTTGACCTTCAGCTGCAGTACAGTAGATTATTTTTATTCTATCTGGACTTAATCCAACAACTTTTAAAATTTCTTTAGTGTATTCAACTTGTCTATATGCATGATAGTTTCCAGTCTCGTAGTCGCATTCACCAGGGTATCAAGCATTAATTACTACACCGTCTGCGCCTCTTCCAAATGCTCGCATTATTAAGTCAGATCCTACGCGTCCAGAGCATGGTACTAGAACATTTCTAATACTATCGGGATATTGTGCCCGAATAGTACCTGCCATATCAGCTGAACCATATCCTCATTTCCAGCAAGCATATACAATAATTTTAATATCATTATTTTCTGCCATTTTTTCACTACCTCTCTATTCCTCAATTGGTAATAATTCATCTACTAGTGCCATATATTGTTCATCTCTGAAATATGTCAGTTCAATTGCTTTCGATGGACATAAAGATGCGCATGTTCCACACCCTCTACATCTGATTAAATCTACCACAATATTTCCTTTCTCATTAACCGAAATTGCAGTATATGGGCATGCTTCAATACATTTATAACATTTCGCACATCTTTCATCTGAAGGTGTAGCACGGATTAATTCCATAGTATATTCTCCTTTACCCATTGGAATACCTGCTACTGATGCTGCTCCTCTAGCTTGACTTACTGCTTTATCGATTTCTTTTTGTCCTTGGGCAGAGCCACAAATATAGATTCCAGGTACTTTTGTGCTAATAGGGTCTAACCGGGCATGATATTCTTTTAAAAAACCATCAGGGCTTTTCTCCATGTTTAATACCTTCGCAATTTCAATAGTACCTTGAGAAGGAAGTGAAGCAGGAGATAGTACAACCATATGAAATTCCATAGAGATTATTGTATCTGTGCCAACTGGTTCAAATTGTATTTTAAGGTTTTTTGTTAGTGGATCTTCCTCAATTTTTCCTACTAATCCTTTAACAAAAATTATTCCAGCATCTCGAGATCTCCTGTAATATTCTTCATAATCTTTCCCAGCACATCTCATATCAATGTACGTGCACAGTATTTGTGAATCGGGATACTCTGATTTTATTAGCTTGGAATTCTTAAGAGAAAGATTACAACAGATAACACTACAATGAGCATTTTTATTGACATCTCTTGAACCGACACAGTTAATGAACAATACTTTTGTTGGACGTTTCCCATCTGATGGTCGCTTTAAGTGCCCATATGTTGGGCCATTTGGAGCAAGTATTCGTTCTAATTCTATTTGATTAATAACATTGTCATAAATACCGTATCCATAATCATCACCATGATAGAGATCCCAACCAGTAGCAACAATTATTGTGCCAACTTTAAGTTCTACAATCTTATCTTGCTGACTGAAATCTATAGCTTCTTGTTCACATGCATCAACGCATGCAAAACATTCGATACAAACTTTCCTTTCGAGCTGCGATATTGCAGGTACTGCTTGAGCAAATGCAATGTCAATTACCTTTCTCGCAGATAAGTGCTCATCAAAATAGTTACTTGTATAAACTGGGCAAACATCTCTACAAGTACCACATCCTGTACATTTTGTTTCATCAACGAATCGTGCTTTTCTTCTTACTTTTACGTTGAAATTGCCTATATAGCCATTAATTGCATCAACTTCACTGTAGGATAAGATCTCAATGTTTGGATGGCGATTAGCTTCAAGCATTTTTGGTCCCAAGATTCATATAGAACAATCATCTGTAGGGAATGTTCTATCAAGTTGAGACATACGTCCTCCAATTGTTGTATTCTTTTCAACTAAATACACCTTGTAACCAGCATCACCTAGATCAATCGCTGAGGATAATCCTGCAATTCCTCCACCAACGACAAGAGCAGTTGGTTCTACTGGTACTGTTTTAGTTGGCACATCTTCTAAGAGTCTTGCTCTGGCGATTCCAGCTTTTATTAGTTCTATTGCCTTTGCTGTAGCTCTTTCTCTGACTTCTGGAGCTTGATGTACAAAAGAGCAATGCTCTCGAATATTTACAAACTCTAAATACCTTGGAGGCAATCCCATCTCTTTTAATATTGCATGGAAAACAGGCTGATGAGTTTTTGGAGTGCAAGCAGCGACTAAAATTCTATTAAATTTAAACTCTTCATGTTTCTCTTTAATTTCACTAGATCCTCCCTCAGTACATAAAGATAGATATGGATAAGCCCAAACATTATCTAATTTATCTATTTCTTTGACAATCTTTGGAATATCTAAGATCCCCGCGATATTGATACCTCAGTGGCACACAAACACACCTATTCTTGGCTGATCTTCGTTATTATTTTCTTTGGTCTGTTTTTCAGACAACTTTATTCACCTTTGTTAAACCTAACCTCCTAAATTATAAAGGTTAACCATCTTTGCTATTATTTCTTTGAATATTTCCAAGAAATATATTATGATATTGTAAATAGTCTATATTATTAAAATTAAATTATTATAACATGTAATTTCACTTTCAGTAATTTTTAATGAGTATATCACTGATATTTTTCTCATAAGATTTGTAGAATCAACGAAAATCGTTAAAATCAACACAGAAAATTAACCTTTCCACTAATTTCATATGAAAATTGTATCATTTTCGATCAATTCTATTAAAAAAGTAATAGTAAATATTTATTTCTTTTAAAATTATCAAGAAAGACATTAGCTATCACCAGTCTTATTGAAATTTCAAATTTACAATTTCAATATCATTTCTTTATCACTGAAATTTTCTCTAAAACCATATTTTTCATATAAATGTCTTCCATCTGGAGTTGTATGTAGAACTACTGATTGTATACCTTTTTTTTTAATTTCTTCAAATAGTTTCTCTAATAACGCTGAACCAATACCTTTTCTTCGCCATTTTGGTTCAGTGTACATGTTCATAATATAGGCAAATTTTCCAGTTAGATTGATGAAATGAGGTGGTTTTTGAAGAAATGATAGACCACTTGTAGCGATGACTTCATTATTAAATTCTGCTAACCAAGCGATAAATTCGTGCAATTTCATTTTATCTAAAAAGAAACCCTTTAAGGATTTTATGAATATCTCCATTTCCTTAATGGGAGGAGGATCTTGAATTTCTTTTAAAAATCTAACACGAAATTCTATCAATATATCAATATCATTAAGGGTAGCTTTTCTTAGTAAGTACATAATAATGATTTAAGTAGAAAGATATTTAATCCTTCATGTTTATTTTCATAAAAATTTTAAAGGAAAAATAAAATACTAATTCATTAACGAAAACCAATTATAATACAAAGAGGACAAGTTATTTTGAGTAATATAAAAAAATATTATTGGTTAATCCCTTTGATAGGAGGAATCATTTCATTAATCGGATTTCTAATACCCGCATGGTATAGTCCTCCGGTTTGGATAGAATATGTTTGGATGATAGGAATTATTCATCATGTTACTGGTGGTAATGTTATAGATATAGCACCTCCAGAAATGTTTATACCTAGTCTTATTGCCACTCTTCTAATCTCTCTTTGCTCAATTTTAGCTATTCTGAATGCATTGTTTAAATTCAGGGGTAAAACACTTTTACGTAATACTGATAAATTATGGTTAATAATAGCAATTGTAGAAATTGGTGCTGCAGTATTTTATATTTTTGGGATACAAATTGGGTTTTTTCTAAATACCGACCTAGAATTTGTAGATTATTATGTATTTCAATTTGGTCTGTTTATACCATTCATTGGTGCTGTATTAATTTTAACAGGATCAATAATGGGGAAGCTTACAAAAAAAGATAAATAAAATATATTTTAAAATTATTTTTCCCCTTATCTTAGGTCATAATTATTTTAAAGCTGGAAGTAGAAACATAAATATATAATTTAAACTCATATTGAGTATAATATTCTTATTAATGATAATTTTTTAGTAGCAAAAATTAAATTGTTAATTTTTAGAGAGATGATCTAATGGAAAATCAAGGAAAAAACATAAATATAGAAGACATTAAGATTGTCCGTACAGCATCTACATTTGATTGTGGAGGAAGGTGTCCTCTTAAATTTCATATTAGAGAAGGTAAGATTATTAGAGTAGAAGGAGATGATTATGAAGAAAAAGATGAACAACTTAGAACTTGTTTAAGATGCAGGGCCTTTAGACAATATGTGTATCATCCAGAACGTTTAAAATATCCTTTAAAAAGAGATGGTCCAAAAGGATCTGGTAAATTCAAACGTATTTCTTGGGATGATGCGTTAACTGAGATTGCCGAAAAACTTAAAGAAGTTAAACAAAAGTATGGAAATTCAAGTATCTTCTTAGTTATGGGCGGCGGTTATCAAGGTGCTTATCATGATGGGATGTTTGCTATGATGAGGCTTTTAACACACTTTGGGGGATATTCAACTCATTATGGTAATGTATCTTCTGAAGGAGCAGTTTATGCCACTCAAACTCAGTATACATCTCCGTTTGTAGGCCACAGTCGGACAGATTTATTAAATTCTAAGTTGATTATCATGTGGGGATGGGATCCTGCAAGAATGATCTCCGGTACAGATACAATATTTAACTTAATTAAAGCTAAAGAAAAGGGAATAAAAATCATCTGTATAGATCCGAGATATAGTGATTCTGCCGTAGTTTTAGCAGATCAATGGATCCCAATTATACCTGGGACTGATACAGCAATGATGGTCGCTATGGCTTATGTTATAATCCATGAAAATCTTCAAGATCAAGAATTTTTAGATAAATATACCGTGGGATTTGAGAAATTCAAAGATTATGTTATTGGCAAAGAAGATGGTGTCCCTAAAACTCCTAAATGGGCAGAAAAAATTACTTCTGTACCAGCAGAAACAATTACTAATCTGGCTCATGAGTATGCTAAGACAAAACCTGCTGCATTGATGGATTGTCAAGGTCCCGCCCGAAGTGCTATAGGGGAACTATATAATAGATGTGCTATGACATTAACAGCGATGACTGGAAATGTAGGTAAACATGGAGGAAGTGCTGCTGGAGGATTAATGGGAATTCCTTATGGTCATATGTTTTTTGCTTCTAGGATACCTCCTCCTTATAGAAATCCAGTTGAAACAGGATTGAAATCAGTTCGAGGTTCTTTAGATTTAAAGCTTAGATTTCAGGCGAGGTGCCATATAAATAAAATATTTGATGCTATTTTAAAAGGTAAAGAGGGAGGATACCCGTTTGATGTTAAATTTGCATGGTTTGTGAATAACAACTTTTTAAATCAATTAGGAAATGCTAATAAGTCTGCAGAGGCATTGAAAAAGCTTGATTACATGGTTATAGCTGATTTATGGCCTACACCAACAGCAAAATATGCTGATATAATTCTCCCTGTAACAAGTATAGCTGAGAAAAGCGATTTAGTACGACCTTGGCCCTCCGGACCATACTTTTTAAGCGCAAACCAAGTAATTGAACCGATTGGAGAATGTAAGTCTGATTTAAGAATCGCTGAAGAATTAGCTGATAAACTTGGATTGGAAGAATTTGAAAAATACCCCGATGAGAAAAAAGCTTTAAGATTTTTAATAAAATTACGAGAAGATACCCGAAAAAACATTCGAGATATAAATAAATTTAGGCAAGATGGACTATATCGTCTTAAACTAGAAGAACCTTACGTTGCATTTAAAGAGCAAATTGAAGATATTGAAAACAAACCATTTAATACCCCATCAGGTAAGATTGAAATTTATTCTCAAAGGATTGCAGACTTAAATGATCCCGAAAATCCTCCAATTCCAAAGTATATGGAAAGATGGGAAGGGCGATATGATCCTTTAAGCATAAAGTACCCAATACAATTAATATCACCACATCCTAAAAATAGGGTTCATTCAGAATTATTTTTAGTTCAATGGCTTAAAGAAGTTGAACCTCATGTAGCATGGATTAATCCTATTGATGCTGAAGCAAGGGGAGTAAAGGATGGAGATGATATTCTAGTATTCAATGATAGAGGAAAAATTACAATTACAGCATGGTTAACAGAAAGAATAATACCAGGAGTAATTAGTATTTTTGAAGGAGCTTGGTACAATCCTGATGAAAATGGAATTGATCGAGGTGGATGCGTTAATACTTTAACAAAAGATGCATATTCTCCGGGTGGGGCATCTGCTTTAAACTCATGTTTAGTAGAAGTTAAAAAATTTAATGGAGGAACCTAATATGCAAGTTGGATTTTATTTTGATCAAACTCGCTGTATAGGTTGTTCTGCTTGTACAGTGGCTTGTAAGGATTGGCATGACATCCCCGCTGGTCCAGAGAAATGGATGCGAATTCTATATAACGAAAAAGGAAAGTTTCCTAATGTATTTGTAAGTTATCTTATTAATCCATGTTTTCATTGTGAAGATCCAGTATGTATACCAGTTTGTCCCGTTAAGGCTATCAATAAAAGACGAGAAGATGGAATTGTTATCGTAGATAGTGATAAGTGTTTAGGTAATGAAAAATGTGATTCAAAGTGTTTAAAAGCATGCCCCTATGATGCCCCTCAATTTGGGCTTGAAAAGGGAGCGAAAATGCGAAAATGCAATTTTTGTTTAGATAGGCATTTAGAAGGCAAGTTACCCGTGTGTATTGAAACTTGTCGCACAAGAGCGTTAGATGCGGGCATATTGAATGATATGGAATCAAAATATGGAAGTACCAAAAATGCTGACAACTTCATATATTCTGAGAGAACGAAACCTGCAATTATTTTTAAGCCAAAAAATAAATAGATGTCTAATCAATTAAAATCTTAAAATATCTTTTTTTATTTTAATTAAATTCTATCAAAGCTTCTTATTTAGTTAAAATCAGAAATAAAAAATAAGATAAAAAAAAATTTTAATAAAGAGAAAAAGTAAATCTTCTATTAATTTTATATTACTTCTCAGAAACCGTCTTATCTAAATCGTGTGTAATCATTTTTGTCGTATTTTTTGCATTGAATTCCAATCTTTTCTTGTTTAGTTCATCATCAATTCCCGCTATTTTTTTAACCATTGTCTTTCGAGCTTCAATATCATATTGGGTTGTAATCGCTATTTCTTCCATGACTGGGCTTCCTCCTCCATGGTAGCTACCAAAAAGATGAATTCCTCCTGTTGCAGAACAAATCATATCACCAACATACCGCCAAAATTGCGCGGCATTTTCAGGAGATATCCTTGGGTTTCTAGTAATATACTTATAGAGTTTGTCTTTTAATTTAGGATTAACAAAATCTCGTTCATGTGGGAACGTAGCTGGAATACCGCCACAAATATCGGTTATTATCTCAGCTTCGCGAAATACATTTTCTCCAGTTAAACACCTTCCAACATTACAGTAAATGGAGTTTGGAATATAACTTCCTGGTCCATAAGGGATAAAGCCTATTCCAGGCATATATACTTCTGATTTTCCTAAATCAGAAGCAGTGTATCCAGCTGCATAACCAAGTTCTGTAACTAAGATTAATTCTGCTAGCTTATGTCTTACATGTGTTGCTTTAGCTATGTTATTATATTCTGCAGCTAATGCTGCTGTCCCAGTCATTATATCTCCAATGGCAGGTTTGCATCCCGAATAACTATGACGATGAAAAAGACCAAATAGTAAGGCAAGGGCACCCCCATGCTGATGTTCACCGCATAAAAAGACTCTTTCCCAGGGAACAAATACATCATCAAAAATTATATACGAATCTGTGGCTCCTGGTTGAAAACCACGTGGAAAATGTTCCCTCTTACGATAATTATGAATGGTAACCACTTGAGTAACACCCTCATAATCTCCTGGTACAGCGAACGCAACAGCATAATCTTTATCTTCCGGTCTTAATGCTCTTGTTGGGATAACCAATAATTCATCAGATACAGAAGCTTCTGATATGTGTAATTTACAGCCACGAACGATAATTCCATCCTTTTTCTTTTCTACAACATGGACATACATATCAGGATCTGCCTGATCAGCCGGACGTTTAATTCGATCACCTTTTACATCAGTTTGAGCTCCAGCTGATACTAAATCTTTTTGTTGAAATCGAACTAACCACTTTTTAAAATTTTCATGGTATTGAGATTCTCCATTATTAAGCTTATCTGCCTCATATGAAACATTGTATACTGCATTCGCTGCATCGCAACCCATGCATCGTTGAATACATCCACCAACCTTTTGACATAGCTTTCGTGTCATATCTTGCTTTTTATGAAGGTCATCAGTACTGTGATGAATATGCGTGAAACGATTAATAATTTCACCTGTAAGATGGGATTTAACTTGAACTAAATCTTTATATTCGGGATCATCAAAAGCGTCAAAGGTAGTTCCTATCGTATTTATGCAATCCATTTGAAGTTCGTCTAATCTATCGATTTCTTTTCCATTATAATACAGATTTGGCTTCATTCTACCTAAATCTTTCATATATTGTTCTTTTGTTCTAACCATTTCTCATCATTTTTTTAAATTGTTCTTTGGTTTAATTCTATAATCATAATTGAATTTTTATAATTAATATACAATATATATTAAACCAATTTGATTTATAATTTTTCATAATTAATTATTAGAGATCATATGATTTTTTTTAAGTAGTTTTATCTATTTAATTCCTTTTTCTTTTAAATAATTTAAATAGTCTATTTCCTTTTTTTCATGGATTTTAATTAATACTTCTTTTTGAGATAGCCATTCTGGTCCATCTAGACGATATAAAAACATGATTATACCACCTATCATCAAAAATATTGCAGGGATCAGGGTGAATCCTATCAATATTCCTAATTGAGCAAGATATTCTTGAGTTTGAAGCCCTTCCTGAAAACCTAATCTGGAAATAATTGTTAAAAAGAGCCAATTTGCGATTGAAATAGCAGGTTTAGTAAGTAAAGCATTAATTCCTGAGTATGTAGTTTCTCTTCTCTTACCTGTTCTTGTTTCATCATAATCTACAACATCAGCTATAAGAACTTGGTTTGATAACATATAACCAGACATTCCTATGCCAATAAGAACAAATCCAATTAAAGCCGTTGCAAGAATCCATCCAAGGAAAAATAGTATCATAAAACTTAATCCTGTCCATAAGATTGAAAAGATAAATGTTTTTTTTACCCCATATCGAACAAGAAATTTATTAAAAATAATCAAAAAAGCAAAAATTACTAGAAAAACTAACATTAATGGAATTGATGCCAAAAATCCACTTATTACTAGAACATAATCAATATAATAGAAAATTGCTGTAGTCAGAATTGTTTGTGCTAAGGTAAATGAAAAATTGGAGACTTCGAAAATTAGAAACGGCTTATTCTTAAACGTCTCAACTATACCCTTAATTACAGGAAGTGGGGCTTCCATTTGAGTATATTTATTTTCTTTTAAATAAAAACTACTTACAAATAATATTATGGCAGAGATAATTCCTACAAAAATCATTGTAATAAGAAAGGCAGAATCATCTATTGGAAACTCATTTCCCGTTAATAAAATAATTGGTAATATGAAAGAAATAAATAAAGCAATTGAATTTAATATGTTACCATAAACTAATAGATTAGCTCGCTCTTTTGCTGTCATTGCCATTTCTGCTGGTAACGTGAAGTTAATAAGCCCCAAAATTGTAAATATTGTATCAAATGCAAAAAGAGCAATTATAAAATTAAAAAAAAGTGCTACTTGGTTATTTGTATCAACAAGAGGAAACCAACATAGGATAAAGATTATACCATAAATTGGAGCACCAAACCTAATGTAGGGAATTCTTCTTCCATATTTCTCAGATTTGGTTCTATCTCCTATGAAACCAAATAGAGGATCATTAACAGCGTTCCATATAGAAAATATCATCCAAGCTATTCCAATTAATTCCGGACTTAATCCCAATTTCACATGATAAAAATAAGTTATTGCAGAAAATGCAATTTGAGATGGTAAGCTGATACCAGCTCCCAGTCCCCCATAAGCTAGCTTAGATTTTAATGGTAATTTATTATTAGACATTATATCTTCAAATTGAAATTAGATTGATTGATCTACTTAAAGTTATTGAATTTAAAATGTTAGAATAAAAAAAATTGTGTAATCAAAATCAAAAAAAAATAGTATTTATTGATTTAAGGTTAAGCCATTAGGGCCATTATATTACCTAGTTCTTTCATCTTTTTCATTCCTTTCACTTTTAACTTCCCCGTAAGCATTTTACCTACCATTGCAACTTTAGATAACTTTCCACCACTAAAATCAAAAAATAAACCTGCTGGACATGCAAGTAAACCATCGACTTTTAAACTTTTTAATGTTTCCTCATCATTCCTCACATGTTCAACTTCTAATCTTCCATTCTCTACCTTAATCAATGCACCATATCGTTGGTCAGTGAGATTATATAAAAAACTCATCATAGCATTAGCATATTGCTCCTTAAATTTAGTATTATCATTAATTTTTCCCATTTGTTGCCATAAGATGCCTGCTAGTCCTTTTCTTTCTTTCTCCTTTTGAACAATTTTTCCTTCTCCCTCTGGACCTTTTCTCCATTCGTCAAA
>JBHLNW010000154.1:0-5487 GCA_048941185.1 Promethearchaeota archaeon | reverse complement strand
ACGAAGAGATTGTTGATCAGAAATTTCAGATTCATTTTAACCAAGCGTGTTTTCTTGGATACCTTAAAAAATTAGATAAACAAGTACATTTTATTATGGATTACGATTAAAATATAAGAAGATTTTAAATAGTTGAATATAAAATTTAATCCCAATTGTCATTTTATTTGTTCTTCCTTTGTTCTCCTTAAATAATATAATAAAACAAGAACTGTAATTATTATTGGAAACGCGAACACTGATGGGTTACCTCCACTAAAAAGGAATAGATACCAAGTAATTGCTACAATAGAGGAAAAAAATGCGATTATAGTGCCATATTGACTTGTAAAATTTTTCAAATTACGTCTTAACATTTGAAGTTTGTAATTAGAACTTTTTATTACTTCTAATTCAGATTCATCTAAGTCATCTAATATTTCTGGGTTTTCGAAATAAATTGAAAATCGTGGATCAAACTTGCCTTTTAATTCTCCAGCACTGATTAAATATAATAAATGGTCTTGGATGTTTTGCTTTTTAATTTTTAGTTCATTATTTAGAAATCCTACTGTTAAATATTCATTTGCTACAGCCCTAATAGTCATATCAATGTACGATTTTAGTATTAAACGTTCAAGAGCTCGAACCTTTTCAGCTAAAATCTCAATAAATTCATCAATAAACTTAGTAAAATCTTCTAGTATAAACTTAGAGGTTTGTTTGAAATTTCTAGATTGCTTAGTGAATTCTTTAGAGGTGCTATCAATTGATTTAGTGATTTCCTTGATTTCCAATTCAATACTCTTTGCTCTTTTTTGAATTAAAACATTGCTCCTCTTGAACTCTTTAATTTCAATATTATCTTCTACTTTTCTTTCTAAATTACCAAGTAATTGGCTTAAATGAATCTTATTTTTGTTAATAAGGTTTATCAATTTCTCTCGAAATGACTCATTTTTCATCATGTTTAAATAATCATTTACTTTCTGTATTTTACTATTGTAATCCTTTGAAAAATCATTTTTTTTCTTCACATATAACTCTCTAATTTCAGGGATTAATTTATTTGAATCTTCAGATTTGCTGGATAATAAACCTATTTTTTCTTCAACTTTCTCTTGAACTTGTTTCAAATCCTCATTAATTTTGCCTTGATTATTTTCAAAAGTTTCTTGGACTTTCAAATAGTTATTATAACTTTCTGTTTCTTTGAAAACTTTATTAGTATACGCCATTAATCCAATGTTAAGTGTATTAAATTTATCACCGATGAAATTTTGGGTTTCAGTAAATATTTTTAGATTTTGATTTATTCTATTTATAGCTATTCTTTCATTTTCCAAAATTGATTCAAAATCATTCTTTGTTTCTATGAATTCTTCCCTTTCTTGATCGATTTGAAGTTCTTTAACTTTTTCATAGAATTGTTTTGGAAGAACATCTTTAAAAATTCTTAGATCGTTGATTCTGTTTTGAAGCTCTAACATATTTACGCTTAAAGTTCCATTTCTTATGCTTGAGTCATATAAAGCTAAAATTTTTCCAATTCTCTCCCGATTTAATTTTAATAGATTGTTATCAACAAAATTCTTAAGCTCATTATTCAAATAATAATGATCTGTGTATAATAAAATAGATTTTTCATCTTCATTAAGCTCTGCATTAATCTTTGAAATATCAATCATATCTTTTAATTTATTAATGAGGACTTTACAAGATAATTTTACTTCATCCTTCAAGTCAATTAGTTTAATACTATTTGTTTTTTTCTCTACAGTCAGTGAACTTAATTTACTTGAAATTATATGATTAGTGTATTCATCTTTTAAAATTGAGAATTCACTGATTAAAAAATCACTGAACTTATCCCATTGAATTATGCTTAATTCTGATTTTTCTTTAAAATTATCAATATTTTTACTGCAATCATTTAATTTTTTTACGTATATTTTATTAATTTTATCATACTCATTTGTAAGCGAGTCAAATTTTTTGATAACATCATCAATCGTTAAATTAGGTGATTTATTTAAATTGTTTTTTGTATTTTTCAATTGAGCCTTAAATTCAGTTATTTCTTGAGAAACAAAATTATCAAAATCTTCTATTTTGCTGCGATTTCTTTCTTCTGTAATCTTAGTTTTTAAAACTTTTACCTCATTAGAAAACAACTCAATGACATCAGATTCCAAAACTTCTAATTTGTCTTGAAGGTGTCGATAAAGTATATAGAGCTTTTGATTTTTTTTTATTTCTTGCTTTATTAGTGATTGAAGGGCCTTTATTTCATCTAATCTCTTACTTAATAAGAGATCAGTTTCTTTTTTAGTAATATTAAAAGCATCCTGAAATTCATTTGCCTTTATTTTGCTTTTAGCTTTCTTATTGATTTCAAAAATATCTGTTTTTATTTTTTCGTTTACTTCTTCAATTTTTTGTAAATTAATATTGAAAAAATGGAATCCATCAATGTAATAATTAAATTCAACATTGAAAAAATCTTTTACCTTTACCCAATTATCAATAATCCTCTTATGTTTTTTAGTAATTTTCTTTTCTTTAGTTGTGACTTTTTGAGAAACGTTATATATTATATCATCGTATTTTCTTACATTTTGAGATATTTTATCCAAATCTTGAATTATGAGATTTAATTTCTCATTATCATATTCACTTTCAAAAGTATCACAAAAAAGCTTTCTGAAAGAATCTAATTTTTTTTTCAAATCATCTTCAATAATTCCAATTTTTTCCTTTAGATTGTCTAATAAATCCTTTAAATTCCGTAAGTCTTCCTTTTCTTGGATTTTACTTTGGAGATACGCACCTACATCTGATAATCTCTTTTGTAAAACAGAATATATTTTATTCCATTGAGAGATTTCTGCTCCTAAACTTGCCTTTATATTAACGTATTTAAGGCTCTCATTAAAAGAGCTTTCAATATTTTCATTTAAAAAGTCAGCTTCCATTAACGCATCTCTTAAAACAAATTTTAACCTATCTTTTGCATAAGCAATCTCATCGATTAAAAGGTAACTTTCAATTTCTTCTCGTATCTGGGAGGTGACTTGACGTAACTTCAAAGTCATGTTATAAATATCATTCTTTATATCTTCAAGCTTTTCCTTTTCTTCATATATTCTTTCTGTACTCAAATCCATATCAGAAACAATGATCTTCTTAAGAAGATAGTTCAAATAGAATAAATATTTTGTTTTAAAACCTAAAAATGTTTTTTTTGTTTTAATATTTCCAATAATAAACTTTCTATCAACCATTTCTTTTATTATTGGAAAAATTTCTTCTCTTAATCTTAATGGTTCATGATTAGCGATTCTGTACTTTTTTAAGAGGTCTGTAAGAGAAATAATACTATTGTCCTTAAGTTTGTCATAGAAAATCTGTATAAACTTTTTTTTCCCTTCACTAAGACTATTTATATAATTCCTAAATTCAATCTCATTATCAATAACCTCTAAATTGAAATTATAGTTAAGATTAATATACAATATAATATCTTCAATATATTCTGCAAAACCAAAGGTAGTTTTTAATTGATTAACATCAATATAATTATCTTTTTCTAATTTTTTGTATATCACTCTTTCAATCTCTTCTATAAACTTTTGCCAAATTAAAGATAGAAGAACAACTAATTTTGAAACATCATTTAACTTAAAATAATCCAAATTATCTTGAACTATTAAGTTTTCTTCTAATTTATAATTGATAAAAGTATAGATTCCAGTAGGATTATAATCTAATAACCAAGAATATAATTCAAGAGTGTATCCTAGCCAGAAAGTTATATTAATATTAGCTTCTTGATTAAAACTGAATCCCCCACTTTCAACCTGTTGTTGTTGAAGATATTGTAATTCTTTGTCTTTAACTTCAGAATCAAGATCTAAGTATTTAAGACATAATAGTCTAAAAATTAATGATGCATCTTTTTTTCGGTCACTAAGATATGAACGAAATTGGTCTCTATTATTGCGAACGTCAACTCCTAAAAGGGAGAAAATTTCTAATACATAATACAATGTTTCAGCAGGATGACAAATTTTACATGTTTCACAATCTTTCTCATGGCAATGCAAAAAAGCATTCCCCTTTTTGTGTTCTAATACGAAATTTTTAATTTCTCCTTTAATCTGAGTGTGTTTCTCAGAAAGTAGATATTCTTCTAAAATTCCGAGATTTTTAAGGCAAGATAAGGCTAAATATGTAGAATGAATATCGGGATTTTTATCCGAGAACGGAGTAAATTTGAATCCCACTTTCTCAGGCTGCTGAACTTCACACCTCTTTATAAATTTAAATATATCTTCAATATTTACTTTTTTATCCTGTTTAAGATATTTTCTAAGTAATAAGAACCAATAAACTGTCTCCAAATTTAATTGGGGGATTTTTAACAGGTTTTGATTATAATGTTGATAGAATTCGATCAAATTACCAAAATTTCTATAATAAAAACTTTTAATGTCTTTCTTTCTAACATTTACAAATGATCTAAAGCGTTCCTTCTTAAATTTCGTAATATATGGATAAGCAGATTTATCATCAACATTAATCAATATTTAAAATACTCCTAAAATCATAATTATATATTTTGTAATTAATGATAATTTTAACATTTATTTTTTGGGGATCAAAAAAAAAATGTATTTCATTTTGTTTATAAATGAAGAAATTAGAGGAATTTCACGAATTTTTGGATAGGTTAAATATTAAAATTAATTTAAAATATGAAATTTGAAGAAATGATGTTAAATTCTATTAAATTCCTTTAACATTTCTTGTTTTTTTATCTGACATCTTACGAATAATCCTTCTGTTTAAAAACACTACTATTGCTGCTATGATAAAACAAACCAATAAAATATAAATAATTACTTGCCATATCCCAGGAGAGTCTCCAGAAACGTTTAGATATATATAAAATTCACCAGATATTCCAAGGTTTTCATTTGACGAGGAATCTTTTGCCAAAATTTGAATAATATAAACATCATAAACTTGATGTGGATATGAAGTAATGTTATTCCAATTAAAACTCCATTGACTTTCTCCGTCGTAATTCATAGTTGTATTAAATAAGTAGTTCGTAATATTTGAGATCTGAAAAGTAACATTACCAAAAATCGGTGGATTCTCATCACTAATATTTACTTTTATTATGTAAGATCTTGTCTTGATTATCGTATTATTCATCGCTGGTTGAATGAAAGTAATAGTTGGAGCGGTAGTATCATTAGTAGAGTCTTGAATATGATAAAACGTTTCTTTGCTCCCGAAGGAGTCTATTTTATTTAAATTATTATATATATCGACATAAAGTGGTGAATATATAAATATTAAAGAAAGTGTTAAAAATATAATTGAACTTCCAACGAACTTTTTGTTATACTTTCTAAAAACTTCTTTCATAATGGTTTTTTATTTGTTTAGTATTAAATTAGAATAAATTCTAATTTTAATATAAATTTAAGTGAAGAA
>JBHLNW010000053.1:0-23900 GCA_048941185.1 Promethearchaeota archaeon | reverse complement strand
CTTACACTGAAAAACATCAGTCCTAAGAATCCCAAAGCCAAAATTTTTAACTTATTATTTCTCATAAAATCAACTCTATAGTTTTTTTAAAATGTTAAATAATATTCCCTATATAATTGGTGTCTTGGCTTGTTATTTATAGGTAAATGGTATAAAACTGAATCATAAGTTTCTTTAGATAGTTTAATCTCCTACATTTTTATCACTTAATTAAAAAATAAGTCCTAATTCTTCTAGATTTTTGCAATGATAAATTTAATTAATAAAAAATAGGTAAAGATCAAATTAATGTAAAAAAATTTTAGTTGAATGAATATGAACTATATTATTATCATTATAAGAATAAATTGTAAAAAAGCTTAAGTAAACGATTAAAATTTTATGGTAATCTTTACAATTTATAGGCATCTAGGCTGAATAATGAACTGCAACCTTTACCAATAGATGGGGTTAAACGCCCTAAAACTCGGAAAATAGGTCCTTCTCGATTACATTCAGGACATCTCTCCCAATTCTCCACTTGAACAATATCATCTAATAAAACAGCTAATCCTGCATAGCTCTCTACACCATATGGGGTGAGCAATTCTAGAAGTCCTGGCTCTCCTGTCTTTTTTATTGGTTCTGACGTTTTAATATCACGAAGTACAATTCGGCCTTGATTCTTATTAACATGAAGTATAAAATCATCATAACGATTTGACCAATGACCACCACATGCCATTGGACTCTCAGTGGCAGCAAAGTTATCACAAAATTTATCTGTTGTAATACTAAACATATCACACATCTGTTCAATAAATTCTGGTTTTTTTACACTATATCCTAGTTTAATACGACCTTTAGTTCCATCCCAACCACCCCCACCAGTAATTATATAAAAGTGATCTGCCAGGTCGAAAGTTTTCTTCTCTTTAATATAATAATCATTCAATACTTTATGCATCCACAGTGGAGAGTTAGCCATAATTGTTGGTATTTTCTTTTGTTCAACTCGAGTAAGTTCAGATTTTAACAATTTTCCATTAATCCCAATTACTGCACGAGCTTTAAATGTAGTCAACATTTTTCCAATTGTTCTGCCCAGGAAGAATTGTAGTAAATAATTAATATTTTTTCCTTCCCATATATCAACAATGCTCTTATATAGGAGGTATGCATCCTTTCCGTAAAAATTGTGTCTTATTTTATTAATAATTCTCATTCCTGGAGCAAATAAGATTAAATTATTTACTTTATCCTTGTTTGAAAAAGAATTGAAAACCTCTTCATAATTAGCTTTCAGAACTTTAATATCATCATCCAATCTTCCAACAATACTAGGATCTCCACAAGTTGAGGAAGATTCCATCCAATACTTTAAATTTTCAAAAGTCCTTCCTCGTAATAAATCTTTAAATCTATTATTAGAAAGTTTAAAAAAGCTCCATGGTATATATGGTATTTCGTCCAAATTAGAATCTTTTAAAGTTTCATCAAAATCATATTCAGATTCTTTACACAATTTATTGTAAATTGAACAATCTTCTGCTGTTTTTTTTATAGTGTTTGATAAATCGTTTAAAATCATTAATAGAAGCCAGTTATAATTATAAATTACTTAATTCCAAATCATATTTAAGTACTATAAGAATTAAAATTTTATACTTAAAAATTATTAAAAAAATTACTAAATATAATTTATAGAATGTTCCTTAATCTTATTGTACTTGAAAAAGTTAATTAAGACGTCTTATCAAAAATATGTTTGGCTGGATAAATTTTAGCTCATTAATCCTGAATATCTTTCTTTTTAGCTATTTATATATTTTAAGCATCCAACCAAAAAAGAGAGAACAACGGAAAGGTATTCTTGTATGGAAACAAAGTATGAGATTCCGCATTATTGCTAGTCTATTCGAATTTCTAATTGTAACAAATATGATATTATGGATATGGTATCCCATTCCTATTGTAAATTGGAAAGTACATCCGAATTACATAATTGGTATTTTAGTTGGAATATTAATTTCTATACCTTGTGTAATTATTCTTACAAAGGGGATGAAAGATGCCGGTCAAGAAACTATCCAACCTTCCCAGGAAACCCAAATGTATGGAGGGATTTATAATTATATTCGGCATCCTCAATCGCTTGGAGAATTCCCTTTATTCATTACATTTGCTTTAATGGTGAATTCTTGGTTTCTCATTATTCTCATGAGCGGATTCGTTATAATTTATGTTCCAATTATGATTCACTATGAAGAACAAGATCTTATTAGGCGTTTTGGTGAAAAATACAGACAATATCAGCAAAGAACTGGAGCAATATTTCCCAGATTTAAAAAATAAGTAGTAGCATATTTCTCAAAATATAATAGAAAAATATTTTCTTAAATCTTTCACTCTTACGAAGAGTGCCGGTACACTTTGTCTATATTTAATATAACTTTCTCCGAATCTTTGAATTAATTCTCTTTCTTCTACGAATTTAATATGTATGTTTATTCCTATTATAAATATTATGAAATATATAATAGAATACACAGAAAACCTGAAAAGAAGGCTTCCAATATTAAATAACATTAAGCTATGATAAGTTGGATGACGTAGTATAGAATAAATTTCGTGATTTTGAAGTGTAGAATCTTCAGGATAATAGACATAAATCAAACCCATATAATCTATGCCAAAAATCTTTAGAGCCTTTCTTACAACAATAAGCCCTAATCCAAAAAATATAAGAAAAAGGGCTAATCTAATAGATAGCATAATGGCAGAAAAGCTGAAGAAAATTTCAGATATAGGAATGGCTAAAAACCAACTAATAGATTGATTATCTTGATATGGTATAATTAAATCGGTGGGAAAAAAACTATGTATTACAATTGATATTACCATTGGGATGCCTGTAACCACAAATTTAAAAGCTTTTTGATAAGCTAGTGTTCTGTTTTTTTCTAAGTACTTATTTCGCATTCTCCAAAATGAATAGACCAAAGAAAAACCAATTGTTAAAACAATCAATGAACCCAATATTGGAGTTAATGGTTCCAAAATTGTTAGGGTATTTGACTCTCTGAAGATACGAGGTAATGAATCCATTATCAACTGAAACATTATGGAGCTTATAAAAGCAACAATTACAATGATTATGAACTTGTTTATTCTTTTTCCTTGATAATCTGGGAGCCTTTCTTTAAATTTTTCTATTCCTTTCATTCACATTAATTACTTACTTATCTATATTTAAAATTTGTTCTTATTTACCTTTAATATTTTGAATCATAAAAGAAAAATTATATTTTTTTTTTAATGATAAAGATTTTATAAAGTTATGAAAATTTCGAAAGAATTATTATATCCCGCTCCACTTTATAATTTCCTTTCATATATCTCTGAATTAGATATAGATGGGCCAATTCTGGATTGTGGTTCAGGATGTTCTTATCCAAAACAAGCACTTTTTGCTAAATTAGGTTTTGATACAATTGGGATTGAAATTTCAGAAGAAAGACTTAAAATGGCACAAGATTATGCAAAACAGCATAAAATAGAATTACCAATGCAATTGGGTGATATGCGATCAATTGAATTTGAAACTAATCATTTCGGATATGTTTATTCTTGGAATACTATATTTCATATGAATAAAATAGATATAAAAAAAGCTTTAAATGAGATGATCCGTGTTCTAAAGCCTGGCGGTCTCTGTTTTGTTAATTTTCTTTCTGTAGATTCGGCGTTTTATGGAGAAGGCGAAGAAGTTAATCCTGGTGAATGTATACAAATACAAGGAAATGAAAAAGTTATGCATACTTTTTTTACTGATGAAGAATCTGATTCTTTTTTCGAAAATCTAAATATAGAGATTTTGTTTAAAGAAAAAAGAATTCTTCACAAAAAACTTGAAGATGGAGAGATTCTGCATGATAGTTATATTGATTATATAGCACAAAAAAAGAAAACTTGAATTTATCAAATTTCAAGCAATAAATCTATCTAATTTAATTTTTAGTAATTGGTAACCGGCATTTATCTCATCAGGAATGCTTAATTAGAATTTTAATACTTGGTAGCTGAGACCAAATCCTTTATATATCGGAGTATCGTATCTTAGTTTATGAAGGAAATCCAAATTAAGCCAATAGGTTTTGTAGAAAGAAAATCAGTTGATGAAAATGATAAAGATAAAAATCTTATTTCGAAGCTTATTATTAAAAGGAGTCTCACCAAGGCATTGGACGGTATTAAAGATTTTTCCCATATCTATGTTATCTTTTGGATGGATAGAGTAGAAAGGGCTAATTATTTACATCATCCAAGTAAAACCCTAGACTCTGAACCCATTGGTATTTTTGCGACAAGGGCTCCAATTCATCCAAATCCTATTGGGTTAACGCTAGTTGAATTAATAAAGCGTGAGGAAAATGTACTTTGGGTAAGGGGTCTTGATGCTTATGACAAGACTCCTGTTTTGGATATTAAACCCTATCCAGATTGGGAGGGTGGGAAATGTATTGTTGTTAATGATTATAGCATTCCAAAATGGTTGAAAAAAAATTGAACAATCAATTATTTTGATATTATACAGCCAACTTACTGGAATATATGTATTCTTGGGTAAATTTTCACACAAGAACAGAAAAAATGAGATGATTGTAGAGAATTATGAAAAAGAATACGCTTGATATAAAAAGTAATAAGGTACATATTTTCCCAATAGCCAAAATTGGCAAAAATTGAAGCAGTATTAATCGCTTATTAAATCCAACTTTTTTTATATTGGTGTGCCTTATTTTATGTTATGAATATCCTAAATACATTTATTATAATCCATCTTAAACTTAAGCAATATAAATTGCAGTTTATCTTTTTCTTTCTGTTTTGGTTAGCTGGTTTTATTTTCTTTTTTATTACTGAACCTGAATATAGTTTGGGTGAGATAATTTTATTTTCAATAATTGTGAACATTCCCTCTGATGCAGGAGCTTTTGGTCAATTTTATGGGGTTGTGTGGCCAATTTTGCTAGAAGTGATTTTTTTTGGTTTCATAATGGGAGAATTATTTGAAAAATATAACCCCGTTATTACGAGTAGAATTCTTGCTTCTCATAAGCGTAATCATGCTGTTATTATTGGATATCATCATCTTTCTGAAAGAATTCTTGAGTACTGCGTTAAAAATGAAAAACCATTCTGTCTTATTGAAGATTCTGAAGAAGCAGTAGAAGACTTGATTAATGCAGGACACCCTGTAGTAATTGGCGATGCTACTGAGACTGCTAACCTTGAGTGGGCAAATGTTAAACGTGCTAAAGAAGTTTTCATAAATATTAATGACGTTAGAATTGCTATAATTTGTACTGAAAAGATACGTAAAATGAATCCAGATTGCCATATTTATGTTAGGGCATTTGAAGATCACGTACTAGAATATCTTAGAGAACCACCACTTAATGCATTTTCATTCTCAACATCTAAGTGGGCTATGGATAATATTCAGGGATGGACTAAAAATAAAACTGGTTCTGCAATAGTAATTGGAAGAGATAGTTTAACCCATAGAATAGCATATCATATTTCTCAACAACCAGATAGGGAAGTTTATCTTTTTGACGACATTCATGATGGCATAGAATTTGTAGTGAATAAACAATTACATATTTGCCATGAATTTGCATGTTTCTTAAGTGATTTACGAGCTCACGTGAACTTAGAAGAAGTAACTCAAGTTTTTATTTGTTGGAAGAAAGAATCAGAATTTGACGAATCAATTTATCTAACTTCTAAATTAAATTTGCGATATCCCCATATTGAGGTGTTTGTAAGGATTTTTGATGAAGAACTCAAGGATATAATAAAGAAATATAATGCAATAACTTTTTCAACATCTAAAAAAGCTTTTAAAATGCTTCAAACAGTAGTTAAACCAGAGTCTGCAATTGCTCCAAAAGTTAAGAAATAGTCTTTGTGTAATTTAAATAATTAAAGAATTATATTTCACCTTCAAGAAACTTTTTTGTAAGACGGAGTATAAACCGAACTATTTCATCATTCGTTAAATTAACCAAATCCATTAAAGAGCGTCTGAAATCAATTTGATCTAGAAGACCAAAAATAGTCATTATTAAAAAGAAATTAAGATGTGTAGGATTTGAAGAAGATGTAATTGTTCCATCTTTTGTACCGATTTCAATAGATCTTTTCCACAATTGTCTATATTTAATATACGATTCCAATAATTCTAGAAAGATTTCATTTTGTGGTTCGAATTTAGAATTCTTCTGGATTTCTTTTTTCTCTATCATTCCATCATAAAATTTTTCTTGAATAGGAATATTTAATTCCTTACTTCTATAAAAGAACCTTCTTAACAATTTAATATAAATGGGGTATTCTAGAAGATCTTTTACTAAATTTTCAGTTAAGAATAACGCCATTTGTTCACCTGATAATTTAGTGGAGTCTAATGATTCATATTGTTCAAACCAATCCTCTAATTTTGATATTCCAATAGTAAAATAAATTTCTTCTTTTGTGCTAAAATAGTTATATAAAGTTGCTCTACTTAATGCCGCTAAATCGGCAATTTCTTCCATTGTAACGAAATCAAAACCTTTTTCAGAAAATGCTTTTTTTGCGGCATTTAAAATGATATTTTTAGTTCTTAAAATCTTTCGCTCCTTTTTAGTTAAATCTTCGGAATCCTTTATTGGCTGGTTATTCATAATATTGTTATAAATTTTGTAGAAAATTATTATACATTCTGTCTAATAATTATATATGGCGTCCAAAAATTTAAATATATTTATTTATTATTATGAAAATAGACACTGTGTCTAAAAAAAATACACAGTATATATTCAAAAAATTGCTGAGGGTCATAAAATATTGGAGGAATCAAGTTATTTTCATGGTTGAATCCCATATTTTGAAAGATTTAATAACAATTGGTGTAAATTATGACGCAAAGTAATTCAAGGATTAAAGTATTCATAGTAGATGACGATAAAAATATATTAAGATTATATTCATTACTTTGTAAATTAAATGGTTTAAAAGTAGTAGGGAAGGCGAATAATGGAATAGAAGCTGTTGAAAAATTAACAAATTCTAATATGAAACCCGATGTTATTCTCATGGATTATCATATGCCCATAATTAATGGGATTGAAGCTTCAAAATTGATTCTAAACTTGAATAAATCTTTTAAAATTTTGATGGTAAGTGCTGATGCTTCTATAAGAGAAGAAGCATTATCAAATGGAATTATCGATTTTTATGAAAAATCACATAATTTCAAAAGTTTATGCCAGAAAATAAAAAAAGCGTATAATCTCCCTAAGTAGCAAATTTTAATAAACTCATAAATATAAAAAAAAAATTAAGGATTATTTTATTATTCTGGAGGAGGTTCCATACCTAAAATTTTATAGGCTTCCACTACATTAAAATAAGTTTCTATTTGATATTTAAATCCATCTATCTCTAAGGAATATTCTTGATATTGTTTTGCCATTCTTGACATATACTCTTCAACTTTACCTTTTTTAACCTCAGCTACAAATAGGACTTCCATTCCATCTATCGTTGATTTTACTCCAAGTGCTATTCCTTCTCCAATAGAGGGATCAGCAGGATATTTTTTAAGCATTTCAATATTCTTTTTTGCCACCTTACTTGATTTTGCATGCGGAAACACGACTTTTGCTACTAGAAGAACCATTTTTTATTACCTCTTCTTTCAAATTTTTATTGGATTTACAGTAAAGAGAAATAGAATTTGTTACTATATAAAGTTAAAAAATTGTCTAATATTATTTTTACGGGATAAATATCTATTATAATTAATATTCAATCTAAATCTACCGCTAAATTGCATCTTTTACATTTTTTAGCTCCATGGAACAATGGATTTCCACATTTGGGGCACTTATACCGCTTTTTCTCTGCTTCAACCCACCTTTCAGTTCCAAGCTTCTGTCTAGAATAAGTAGAGCGAAGTATAATCTTTTTCTCTAATAAATCTGGCCAATTTCTTATAATTTTACATGGAAACTCTTCACACAAATAACACCCATTAATTTCTTTGTTCTTTATACAATCCTTAATAGGACATGTTCGACAGAAATTAAATACCACCTCATCAGATAAACAGCCTCTACAAGCAACATCATCAACATTCCTAATGCCAATAGAATTAAGAGTAGGTAATATTTCCTTCTTAAATTCTATATCATTATCTTTATGGGCAAGATAAATCCTGCAAACACCACAATATAACCCACATGGGGACAAAAGCTCATCATTAATATCAGTCACACTAAAAACACTCCAAAAAGTATTAGCAAAATTATTCTCAAGCATTTTTTCAAGTTATTTTTTATACAATTTTTTAATTTCATTTTATAAATGCATAATATCTAGCGATACTTTTAAATATTATGCATCTCATCTAGTAATTGTAGGGAAAAAAGGAATAATCCCTAAAATATATATTAAAATATAAATATTATCTAGATTTAAATGATTGACAAACTTGATAAAAGAATCTTGAAGGAATATCAAAAAGATGCAAGTAAAACATATGAAACACTAGCAAACATTGTCCATAAACCAGCTTCAACAGTTTTTTCAAGAATCAAACAAATGAAAGATTCCGGTGTTATTAGAGGGATTGTTCCTTTAATATCTCCCGAGGCTGTTGGTAAACCTACAACCGGATGGATTAAAATTAACCTTGACATAAATACTGATTGTTGTGATTTTGCGGAAGAAGTAGCGAAGAATGAAAATGTGATGGAAGTTCACGAAATTACCGGCGATTGGGATATACTTTTAAAAGTTAAAGTCAAGGATAATCTAGCTTTGCATGATCTCACGAAAGAAATCAGTAAATTACCCGGTATTAAAGATATGCAATCACTCATTGCTTTTAAGACGATAAAAGAGGATCCTAGAATTGCCCTATAATTCATTCTATATGATTCAAGATATTATGTTTAAAAATGCATAAATACTATAAATTAAAAAGAAATTTTGGACTATTTGATAAGAGTGATGATTATGGATAATGAAAATAAAATTATACGGAATTTTTATAAAAGCTTAGAATCGAAAGGTTATAAAGGAAAAATAGTATCTGCAGAGCATCTTCCGGATTTAAGTAAACCAATTCAAAATTTTCGTGAACAAAATTTATTAGATCCCAAATTCTATGAAGAATACAAGTCATTTTTTGAAATTGAACCAGATATTGAATTTCCAGAAATTAGATCTCTTTTTATAATTTCAGTTCCAGTACCTCAATTTGAAGCGAAATTTCATTGGAATAAAAAAGAGATCTCATTACTTATACCTCCTACTTACTTATATGGTCTTAAAATAATTAATGAAATGATAGATTTGGTAAGTGAGATTTTAGAACCAACTGGATATAAAGTAGCATATGCTCGTCTTCCGCAAAAAACTTTAGCAGTACGCAGTGGATTAGCTGAATATGGAAGAAATAATATTACCTATATACCAAGGATGGGTAGTTTTCATCGTTTAACAACCTTATATTCTGATTTTCCCACTCCTGAGGATAATTGGCAGGAATTAAAAATGATGGACCTTTGTAAAGAATGTTCAGCGTGTACACGAAAATGCCCAACAGGAGCAATTCCAACTGATCGTTTTCTTTTACGTGCAGAATATTGTCTCACATATCATAATGAACAACCTCCAGAGGTTTCATTTCCAGAATGGATTGATCCATCATGGCATAATTGTTTGGTTGGATGTCTTCATTGTCAAAAAGTATGTCCTGCAAATAAAAAAGTTAAGAATTGGACTGAAAAAGGACCTGAATTTAATGAAGAAGAGACTAACCGAATATTAGAGGGTATAAGTTTAGATGATCTTCCGAAAGAGGCTAAACAGAAAATAGAAAAATTTGATTTAGTGAATTATTTCGAGGTTCTTCCTCGTAATTTAACTCCATTTATTAAAAAATAATTCACTTTATTTCCTTTACCATTCAAATCTACATTTAGTGCAAGATTTCTTTTTAGCGTAGATACGTCTTGGTATGTAGCTAATTACATTTGATTTATCATCAATTTCTCTTATCGCAAATCCCATCGCACCGCAATTCGGACATTGTCTTTTATTAATTCTTGCATCTGTATCAGTTGTAACTTTTGGGATTACTTGATTTGTTAGAGTTGTTGTTGGTCTTTCTGGTGGTTTAGGTATTGGTGGAGGTGTATAAGACTCCTGACTGGGGGGAGCGCGTGGGTTTAAATCATATGTCGAGCTTTGAATTTGAGTTTTTAACCGGTTATTCTCATTACTTAATTGCTTTATTTTATAATCCTTTTCAGCAATTAGAGCTTGATAATAATGAATTTTAGAAAATAGGTCTGTAATTTGTTCTGTTAATCTATTAATTGTTTCTTCATATTCCGAAAGAGACTCATCTGGGTTGTTATAAATCATAATTCTTGCACCTATATTTTAACATTAATGTCGTTTCTTTCTATAGAATTTAGTCTGGTGTAATATATAAATGTTATTAGAGAGGAAGTTTTGCAAAATAGTAAAAGGAAAAATTTTTGTTAATTTTTTTGTGATATAGAATCCCAACAATACATATCATAGGTAGGCTCATCACTAAGTTGTCCATCTTTAATCCAAATATTTTTTCCTAAAGGATGTTCTGAGACTACTTGAGCTATTCTGGGATCATGAGTTACAATAACAATCGTTTTCCCTTCTTCGGCAAGTTTGATTAATAGTTCTATTATTGATTTACCAGTTTCAGAATCCAAATTACCCGTAGGTTCATCAGCTAAAATAACTTTGGGGTCATTTATTAGGGCTCTAGCTATTGCTACTCTTTGAGACTCACCTCCAGATAATTTGTTTACCTTACTGTGCCCCCTATCACCCAATCCTACTATATCTAAAAGTTCTTGAGCTCGTTTCTGGTCTTTTTCTTTAATTCTATAAGGTATTAATGGTATTAACACATTTCCCATTACATCCAGATTTGGAATTAAATAGAATGATTGAAATACAAATCCAATTTGCTTCTTCCTGTAATTAGATAATTTACGTTCAGGAAGTTTTCCAATATCAACTTCATTGACTAATACTTCTCCTGATGTTGGAGTATCCATCGCACCTAATATATTTAATAAAGTACTCTTTCCACTCCCAGAAGGCCCCATAATTGTTATTATTTTACCTTTTTCGATAGTTAAGTTTACGTTATCAAGAGCTTTGATAATAGTTCTTTCTTCACCATATATTTTTCTTACATTTTTTAAAGTTATAAGTGCCAACAATTTCACCTCCTTATTCTCCTTTTAAGACCACTACGGGTCTCACTCTAGATGCTTTGATACCGGGATACAATCCTCCAATAATACCTAACCCTAAAGCATAGGCTACAACCTCAATTATGCCCTCTAACGTAATTATAGCAGATGCACCCCCAAAAGGACTACCACCACTACTAAAGAAGAAAACTAAAATACTTCCCAGAGTCAATCCTATTATGGCTCCCAGTATTCCAAGAGTTAATGATTCAAAAATAACATTCGTAAATATATGACGATTTTTCCAACCTGTTGATTTTAATATTGCAAATTCTTTTAATCGAGTAGTAACTGACATTAATTGTGTTACTATTATTGCAGTTCCCCCTGCTATAACAGCAATAAATCCTATTATTCCTGCAAACGCATCAAACAACGCAAAAGTTTCCTCTATTGATTCAAAAAAAGCAGATAAAGCTGTAGCCACAACATAAACTGGCTCATATCCACCACCATCTGAATAAGTATTTATTTCTTCTACATATATCTCAGTCTCCTCAGTGGTCTTAACATTGAATCGAAGTTTTATAGATGAATATGTATTTATTTCTAAGCTTGAAATATTTAAGAAATTCCATAGAGTCTGTATATCTGTATAAATATAATAATTCCTTGGAACAAATGAAGGAGCACCAATATCATCCTCTTGATATACTCCTACTATAGTTAAGTTTGCTATTATTGTTCCACCTACATCTAGTTTAATTTTAATAGTATTTCCAATAGAAACGGGAAATTTTGCTACACTCAGCAACCTTGAATCAATAATGGTTTCATTTTGCTCTAAATTAAATACGTTTCCTTGTAAAATTTTAGTTGTTGGACCACCCCATTCTTGATCTAAAGTTAAATTGATTCCTATTAAAGTTAAAGTATCTAAAGAATTTACAAGGTTATCTTCACCAGAATAATTTGATGTATAAAAAAAGGGTGCTTGATCTTCAACAGTTAATTTAAAGATATCTTCTCCTACATTAGGAGTATTGTATAAAGCTTTTGTAAAATTTTTGGGTAAATGACTATTTTCTCTTCCTAATACATCTTTTTCGAGAATTTCAACAATACCAATCGTCTTAGAGAGATTTTCCTGAAATTGAGCGGTTACTCCTGCTGTAAATGCACCAATAACAAAAACTAGCATTAAACCAATTCCAACACCTATACTAGATAAAACTGCTGTGGATTTTTTTCTAAAGGCATTTTTGATACTGAATTTTAACATTAATAACGACTCCTTACGAGATATAATCTAAATTTTACTCAAATTTACAAAACAATGAAATGATAAAGATTATATAAATTTGGAGCTAATAATTTGTTAATTCTTTTTCAGAAGATTGTCTTTTTTTTAAAAGCCTAAAAGCAATTATTATTAATAAAATTCCGATGATAAGAAAACTCATGGAATTAAAAACTTCTGCTAATTCTGCTCTCCAAAAAATATTAGGATCTACTAATTCGGGTCTAAATCCTTGAAAATAGTGAAAATTGAATTCGCTGATAAATGATAATATAATTAGCAAAATTCCAGTAAAGAAAATTACTTTTTCAGCCGTATTAAATTTCTTTATTCCTTTCTTACTCACTTTAATGCCAAATATTTTTTTTTAAGAATCTAATAATTATATTCTCTACGATTTGAATCTTAATGGGAAGGAAAATTTCTAATTATTATTATGTTAATAATATCTTAAAATGAAGTTTAAACCTTTTCCCTATTATTTATTAATTTGAACAACTTACAAGCAATCATTTTCGAACTGATATATGAAATTTTTAAACATTCCGCAATTTTTTCATTTTATTTAGAAATTTTTTTATTTGTAATCTAAAAGACATAAAAATTTAGTTATCTTATATATAATTATAGATGAAATTTTAATTCCTTTTTTTAAAATTTAAATATATTTCAAAGTCGGATTTATGAATCGTGTCTTAAAAGAAATCAGGAATGATAATAGGGAATTTATTACTTCTGAGGAAATAAAGGAATATTGTGATGATTTATATCTAAATTACAAAACTAGTAGCGATTATTTAATAACTCGTGGATATTTAGTAAATATTTTAGAAGATATTTATTATGTGAAGTCTGTTGATGAATTGAGTAGAAAAAAGATCAGTTATTCACTTTTAGAGCTTGTTGCAAAGAGTTTAAAAGTTAAGCGTATTAAAAATTGGTATTATGGGCTTTATACTGCATTAAATCTAAATCATGTAGAACACAATCATGAAGATGAATTTCTATATATTATTAATGATCAACTGGTAAAAAATGAACCTGTTAAGATTTTTGGAAAAGATTTTAGATTTTTAAGATTCAAAAACGTTTTATTTAATTTTGGGATAGTAGAAAATAAAATAAAATACTCAGATCACGAGAAAACAATTTTAGATCTAATTTATTTATGGGAGTATAATCATATAAATGAAAACAAAATCTCAATCGAAATCTCTAAATTACTAGATGGCATTTCCATAGAGACGATATTAAACTACTCTCAATATTATCCAGATTCTAATCAAAAATTATTAATAAAAGCATTAAACCAATAATAATTATAAAATAGGCACTTAATATAACTTTATTTTCAATGATTTATAGAAAAAGAAAATTTATTAAAATTCTTTTTATTTTTTTTATCCTTTGAATGGATTTGGAATCCATTTTGGTACTCTGCTTTTGTATTCTTTATATTCCTCCCCAAACTTGCCCTCAAGAATATTTTCTTCGTAATTCACCATCCAGTTGTATACTAAGAAGATGATGACAAACATACCAACTCCTATTAACGAAATGGATAAAAATAGAAATGCTATATATATTAATAATATTCCAAAATACATTGGATTTCTCACATAGCGAAGAATTCCGTTAGTGATCAATGTATCGGATGGTTGGTGAGTTTTAAATAGAGTACGATGGGATAGCATTATAAATGTTAGAGAAATTGCTAACACAATAACAAATAAAATTAGTCGTAGCAAGAAAGGAACAAAATTGTTTAAATAAGTAGAAAATCCAAATATGTTTGTGTCTAAAATCCAAATTAAAATAAATACTACTGGTAATAAAGCTTGATATAAATGAGACTTTGGAGCTTCTCTTTCATGACCTGGATGTCTTTTTACATTCATATTTTATCATTTATATTGTTGAGTATTATGATTAGTAATTCAGTCTATTTTATTTATTTCTTATATAGTCCAATTTTTCATATTAATTTATAATTTTTTCATACTCATTTAAAATTTAGCTACCAACAATTTAGACACCTAAATAGGCTTTTCTCTTCTTATCAAAATTTTAATATTTTGCTTAATTTTTCAAAAAAGAAATTAAAAGAGAAATAAAAACTACTCAATAATTATTAGGGTTTTTTTTTAATAAATTCTATTATAAGTTTTGCCAGTTCAGGTCCCTTATCTTCTTGGACAAAGTGTCCGGCATCTTTTATAGTAATATGATTTTGTCCTTGAGCACCTGGTACTTTTTCTTGCCAATGTCTATATGCACCTCTCGTAATAGGATCTTTATCAGAGAACGCTGTTAAAAATGGTTTTTTCCATTGATAAAAATACTCCCATGCTTTTTTATTTGCCACGTGTTCTGGATCGTCTTTTGATGTTGGAACTAATGAAGGCATAATTCTTGGGCCCGCTTTAAAGGAATCATCCGGAAATGGAGCATCGTAAGCTTTGATTACCTTTCTGGGTAATTTTGTAACTGTAGCTGATTGTATAATCCTACCAACCTTAAATTTAGTTGCAGTTCTAGAGAAATGTTGCCATTCCAAAAAGGATTTATTTGTTTTCTGTTCTCCTGTGGGCAATCCTCCATTTGATAATACTATCCTACTAAAACGTCCTTGATTTTCAATAGCAACTCTTAAACCTATTAGTGAACCCCAATCTTGACAAAATAAGGTAATTGCTGTGAGATCAAGCTTATTTACCACTTTTGACATCCATTCCACATGCCTATGGTATGTGTGGTCGCTTTTTTCAGTTGGTTTATCAGAACGTCCAAATCCTACTAAATCTGGTGCAATAGTTCTATATCCTGCTTCTACTAGAATTGGAATCATATGCCTATATAAAAAAGACCATGAAGGTTCTCCATGCATAAGAAGAATTGTTTCAGTATCTTCAATCCCTTCATCAATATAGTGAATTCTGATATCATCAATTTCTATGTAATTAGGTTTGAATGGAAAATTCGGCAAATCTTCAAATCTTTCATCTGGAGTACGTAATAATTTCATATAAAGTTATTTAGCATATTTATTTTAAAAATTTTATTAATCAATTATTTTATTCTTGAACTCTCGCTTTCTTCCTAAAATATCGCCAGATAATTATTACTGAAACAACTGATATTATAATGATTCCAACTATGGTAATCCATATATGCCATGGAATATCTCCGTTTGGAGTACCATTTGAGTGAGGTATAATATTGATGTGAACTTTTACGACCCACATATCTTGAAATGGAACCCCAACTCTGATTGTTGAACCTGCACAAATGTAAGTATTATTGTCCTCATATACAAATGTCGCTCCACCATTTCCATAAGGATCTCCTATTGTATGATTCCAAAGAAGAGTTCCATTTTGATCCATTCGCAATAACCATAGATCACCACCCCCTATATCAAAACTATGAGTAGAACCAACTACTGCAAAACCATCATCAGGCATCTCTAATATTTGACTCCCTCCATCTTCACTATTACCACCAAAAGATTGATTCCATAATTGATTTCCAGCTAGATCTGTCCTAATAACCCATGCATCATTTAATCCCACACCAAAACCCTTGGAATTAGCAATTATCCCAAAATCCCCATTCTTACATTCAACTATTCCTTCAGGTCTGTCATAATCCGAAGTACCGATTGTTTTATTCCATATAGGATCCCCGTTATTATCAATTCGTATTAACCAAATATCATTTGAAGTTGTGCTATTATAAGTGTACCCTACTATAGCGAAACCTCCATCTTTACATCGAACTAATGAATGGGGTTCATAGCAGCGATCAGTAATTCTATTATGATATCTTTTTTGCCAAATAATATTTCCACTAGGTGTTAAGCGTACAAGCCATATGTCACCATTATTTTGTTCCACAGCATTATTTAGTGTGGCTCCCGCAACCAAAAAATCACCATTTGGACATTCAACAATTGAACGTCCCAAATCACTCACTATGCTAGTTGCATTTTGATCTGGGCCACTATAAGTCTTGTTCCAAATTATATTGCCATCGTTTGCTAATCGAATTACATATAAATCATTATTATTGTAAAGTGCTGTAGTATTATAATATGTTGAGACAATTGCGAATCCCCCAGAACTTGATTCAATTATTTGAAATCCTTTATCTTCCCCAATTCCCCCATACGTATAATTCCATATTAATGTACCATTATTGGTAAGTCTTACAACCCAAATATCATAATCTCCCGCTCCAGAACTGTTTGTCCATCCAGTTATAGCGTAACCCCCTGTAGTGCACTTTATAATAGATTGAGCCGTGTCTATATAATCTCCTCCATATGTTAGGTTCCATAGTGTAATTAACTCTGTCTGTTGGGTCGATGTTTTAATCCTTTCTTCATTAAATTTAGAATCGGTTATTTCAATATAATCATTAACGAAAATCTCGAAATAACTAAATAGAGCTGGTTCTAGAATAAGTATTGATAAAATTAAAATACATTTATTCTGCGATTTCATCTTAAATTATAGATTAAATTTTTACTTATTTTAAGTCTACGGAATTATTAATAATATCTATACACTTATGTAGTAACAATGGTGATAATCTCTCTACTACTTATCCACCACTTATAAGAAAAGCAATTAGCTGAAATACAATACTTATCTTTAAGATAGAACTTATTCGATAAGAAATTTTTCTTTCTAAAATACTTTCTAAAGTGAAGATACAAGAAAAAATAATTAAAATTACTCCACAAATCATAAAAACCAAATAGGCTAGAGGATATGAAGTGATATAATAAACCGGCAATATAAAAAAGCCAATAGCAAGGATTTCAAACATTAGAACAACTCTCAGAACAGCATCTTGATTAAAACATTCTTGAAGATCTTCCTTCTTTTCTTTACCATCAAAAATCTTCATTAAATCTCTTGATAATTGTAAAAATGTAGCTGATAAAAAGAAAAAATAGATATAAATAGGGAATAAAAATGTATTTAAGAAAGCACCATAAATGATACCCATAGAGAAAATGAATGTTATAACAATAATATTTATAAAAGCGGTATTTTTCTTAACTTTGAAGCCATAATATCCCGATAAACTCCAAAAAATTCCTATTAAGACTGTAAAAATTAAGATAAGGAAATTAAGATAATAGATTCCCGAATTAAAAATAACATTACAAATGATTAGGGTAAATCCAATTATATAAAATACTCCAGAGGTTATTAAGACACTTTTCAATTTCAATCTACTATCATTTGAAAGATTTTTAGAAATTAAAAGAAATCTGGTAATTATTATCCCGGAAAAGGCAAGAAAAAGATACGCTAGAGGGCCATATATGAGATTATTAGTAAAGATTTCAACCCCAATACCTATACGAGAATTCAAAATTCCAAAAATGACTAAAATACTTCCCTTTACAGCAGGTTTCCAGATCTTTAAATATTTACTAAATTTCAATTTAATTTAAACTTATTAAATTAATTAATTTGATAAATTCGTGAAATATTATTAAAATCCAATATTAAACTCTGGTTCCCAAATTGTATTAAATTAGATTTAGTTCCAAAATCTTGATAACAAAAATCATTATCAAAACGAGCATATGGCCCTAAATCAACTTCACTGCCATCAACAATCATTGGCCCATCCCATGATACACTAACTATTCCTTGAGAAGGTGATAAATAATTTACTTGAAAACCTAATACCTGTGGGACGACTTGGATTTTTGATTGTTGAATATCAGAAATAAATTGGGTAAATGAACCATATTCAATAACACTCCCTAATTCAACAATCCACAGATTTTTAAAACCATCTACCCTAAGTTCATAATCTGATGTCCATCTGGTATTAAAATAAGAATAGAGAGCAACATAACCTCCTCCCTTTTCACCAAATATCCAATTACCTCTTTGTTCTACATTATCAAAAGCCCATCGTGGAAAATATGCATGTTGGTAGAATTTATTACCTGTGAAGAGATTGAGAAAAAACAAGGCTAATTCTCCTTCTAATGGCAATGTTTCACGGTCATATTGGATAATTCCCACATTTTTATATAAAGTAGCACGAGGATTCCAGCTCCCTACATATTCCTGTTCAAGATCTTTAGTTAGACCTCCCGGAGAATTTGTATAAACAAAAGCATCATCATCTAAACTAGCTTGCCAGATATGTTCTTGATAGCTATTCATTCCTTTTTGATGATCTTGAGAACCAGAAAGTTGATAATACGGTGTCCTATATGTATAAGTATTTGATGTTTCTAAGCATACCCCTTGAGTTATTAATTTCATGGCTTCAGAATATTTGCTAATTGGAACGCCATGTAAAAATGCTGCTATCTTAAAAAAATCAAAAATTATTTTTGGGCCATTAACAGTGTTGGGATCTATATTATACTTTTCAACTAAGTTAAATACTTCAGTTATAGTTTGGGGAGATAAGACAGCAGACATACCTAACCAAAACATAAGATCATCTTCTGTATAACTTATATTATAAAAATGTCCATCATTCATATCAATACTATTTCGTTCTTTGTTTTCATTATATAAAGTTGCGTTATTGGTAATATCTTCTAAAATTGGAGGAGGAGCATAATAATCACTAGTAGCTAAAGCCACTGCTGCAAGATTACTGTTATCATTAGGATTATGATTTCCAATTCCAAGCATTATCCACGCAGATTCAGATGTACTATCTCGTGAAGGGGGAGAAACGATACTAGTTCCTACTTTAGTTCTATCATAACAACGACCATGTGTGGTCGCATATCTACCTTTATAATAATTATTTGCAAAATCAAAAGCTAATATATCCAAAACCATTGCTGCCTTATACACGATTTCAGGATCTTCTGAAAAGTCAACTAAATTAACTAAAGCTGCGATATCTTGGGTATAATATGTATTTGAATGCCATTCTGCGAAACCAAATTGAGCTCTCCAGTCAAGCCATCTTTTCACAAGTGGAGTGGCATGTTCTACATGTTCAAGACCGGTCATATTTGAGTTAACAAATGTATCGTTAGGAAATAGTTGACCAATGAGTAATTCTGCCGTGTGGAAAAGAATTTGGTGATTCTCTGTATAAAAAATCATACTATCTCTAGTTGGTTCTGTGTACCAATATTTAGTTTTACCAAAAGCATCTATTACTTTATTTCTTATTGTTGGGCTTAAAACACTCCTATTTATATCAATGTATATCAAACGTAGGAGATTATTTAAGGTAAAATCTAAGCAATCCTTGAAATTGTAGATTTTATAAAGTGAAGCTTCAATACTAGCTTCACTTACGTTTAATCCTAAATATACCCGAGATGCTTGAGCATATACATGGTTACTGTTTTTACTATCATTCAAATATATACTTTGACGTTCCTTGTAGCTGTTAGTAGCATTAAATGTATCGAATAAATCAAAAGTACGATTAAAATCAGTTCTTATAGAGAATTCCCATTGATCTTGACTAATTTTTGGTTTAGGATTATCTGGATTATAAAGAAAAAACTGTGGCAATATTAGAATTATAAATAATAAAATCAATTTCGGAAATTTCTTGGTTTTGCTCTTACTTTTTGTTTTAAGGCGATAAACTATGAGTGATAAATAAATGATAAAAAGACTTATCACAACATTATTAAAAACAACATTAGAGATCAAAAAATATAGTCCATAAACAATAAATATAAAAACACCGCCAATGCTGCTTGAAATGATAATTTTCCAAAGAGGAATAATGATAATAAGGATTAATATTAAAAATAGAAAAGATCTTATGATTTTTTTTTGACTCCTAATTTTTTCCATTATTAACAGAATACAATTATAAAATTTTTTTAATATTCTTAATTCAATCTGAGGTTTAAAATAAGTTTCTCTTTCAAAGATTATTTCTTATATTGGGGATCTCTGGTAGCACATCCTACATTTTGACCAAGTTTCATAAATTCAGAACATTTTGAACATGTAATACAGACTTGGTTTTTGTCTATTATTCCTTCTTGAAAGATTTGTTTTGGAAAATTAGGATTTGCAAGTGCCATTCTTCCAAAAGCACATATATCCACTCTTTTTTCATGTGCCATTCCAGCAGCAATATAACCTGCAAATTGCCGCAAGTATGAATAACCGGATCCTACGATTACCATATCATCTGGTAAATGATTTTTAATTAAAGTTGCAAGGTTTAAAAGCCTATTCACTCCATATAATGGATGTTCATTTGGCAAAAGACTTCCCTTTATAGGCGTATCAAATGGTCGAGTAATTTGAGGCTTGTAATGAGGATTCCCAGCACTAACATTAGCTAATCTTACTCCTAGTTTATAAAGTTTACTGATTAGGTCTAAAGGTTCAGTAAGATCAATTGAAGCGGGAAAAATTTCATTTTCTCTAGGTTTAACTCCAAATCCATTAGGATACGGTATTCCATCATAAACACTTATTCGAGATGTTATTATGAAGTCTCTTTCATTTTTGACTTTATCCTTCAATTTCTTAATTATATTAAGTAAAAATCGTGTTCTATTTTTGAGAGACATTCCTCCATATATAGAATCCTCTCGAAGTCTTGATGTAAACAATTCATGGATTAAATATCCATGGCATGCTTTAATGTCAACTCCATCGAAACCTACTTCCTTTGCTAAGATTGCTTTTTTAACCCAAATATCCTCTAATTTTTCTAATCCATCATCGGATATCACTATTCCATCGCTTTCTGAAATATTTTTAGCTTTATCTAATTCAGTATTATGATAAGCCCGTACTGGATAATTTTTGCTATCCTTTACAGAATATCTTCCAGAATGATTTAATTGAATAATTAAAACACATTTATTTGTAAAACCTAATTTTTTTAGAGCTTTATTACAAGTTTTTCTTGTAAAAAGGACTAATTTCTTAAAATTCTCAGAATTTTCTTTTGATAAGACAAGTTGGTGAGGATTTGATCGCGACTCATGATTGATAGCAGTAGCTTCAAACCAAATTAATCCTGCTCCACCTTTAGCATAACGTTCATAACGTCTATAAGTTAATTCTTCAGGAAAACCTTCTAAACTAGCATCAAATCCTTCCATTGGTTGAATTGCTAATCGATTCGGTGTAAATAAATTAGAAACGTTTACCCTTTGCTGTAGGATTTCTACACGAGGATAGACAGGAATATCTAATCCTAATTCAGCTATTTTTTTTTCTAATTGATTTAAAGATTTATACGTAAATTTTTCGAATTTTGTCTGAGATGGATTAAAACTCATTACATTATATTTAGAGAACCCTTAATAAAGAACTTTTCATTTTTTCTTGTGATATCGTATGGCTATTAAAAAGAAAATTTTAATTTGTCAAAGGGGTAGGCATTTTTTGAAAAATAAGACCTATTCTTATTTTATGGAACTTTTCGATGACTATGATGTTGCTATTTATGACAATGTAGAGATCTTCAACAATAGAGACTTCTTTGAATATGACACAACTATCTTTTTTACTCAATTTGGTGAATTTACTGAAGAACAAGAAAAAAATGTATTAGATTTCATTGCTAGCGGAAAAGGATTTGTAGGATTGCATGGCGCTTCAGCATCTTTTAAAAAACATCCTAAATATTATGAAATGATTGGAGGGAGATTTTTACATCATAAGAAGAAAACTAATATAGATATTAAAATACTTGATAAATCTCATCCAATAACAGTAAACTTAGAGGATTTTACCTTTTTTGATGAGCCATATCGACACGATTTTTCTTTGAAAGGTGATATGAAAATATTAGCAGAAGCAGATTACCATGATGAGAAAGATCCGGATCCCGAACCTATTATTTGGGTAAAGACATACGGAGAAGGGAGAGTTGCTTTTTGCGCTCTAGGCCATCAGGCAAAAGCTCTGAAAAATGAAATTTACCGTACTATAATAAGAAATTCAGTGAATTGGGTTCTGGAAGGACAATAGATAAGGTGAATAAGTATAAAAGATAAAATATGTTTAAAAGTTGGAGTTATTGGATGTGGTTCAATAACTAAAATGTATAAACTCTTATCAAAAGTAATAAAAAATACAAAAATCGCTGCTGCAGTCGATTTAGATATAAATAGAGCTATTAAGATTGGAGGAAAAAAACATGCTTATACGGATGTTAATGAAATGTATAATAATGAGGATTTTGATGCCGTATATATAGCTACACCTCACCATTTACACAAACCAATGATAAAACAAGCCTTTGAAAATGGAAAACATATTCTATGTGAGAAACCGGTCACTATTTCCTTAGATGATGCTCGGGAAATACAGAATTTAGACAAAAAATACCAAAATTTGAAGTTAGGCTTTAATTATAATTATAGGTATGACCATAACTGTTATCGTTTAGTTAAGGCTCTTCAAAATAAACATTTAGGCGAAGTTTATTATGCAAATTGTAGTGTACTATTTAGTAGAAATGAATCCTATTTTGAGAAAGGACCATGGCGAACAAAAAGAGAAACTGCTGGTGGTGGAACTCTTCTAATTCATGGGTCACATATATTTGATATTATGATTTGGGCTTTTGGTGAACCTAAAGCAATTATGGGAAAAACTGATACTATAAGATTTAAGAATATTGAAGTAGAAGATTTTGGTTTAGGTATTATAGAATTTGAAAATGGAGTTTATGCTCAAATTAATGATTCAACATTTGTTAAACCCCCTTATGGAATAATTAAAGACACAGTAAAATTGGAAGCGTTTGGAAAAAATGGAAGGGCTATTTATAAAGGCCCTTGGCCAAAGTCTTCATTAAAATGGAAAGGAGTAAAAAAATTTAAAACTAAAAAACAAATAAAAGGTATTTCCCATTTCGGTCGATCGGTAAAGGCTTTTAGTGAATGGGTACTTCATGATAAGCCGTACCTTAATACTGTTGAGGAAAGCTCTAAAGTTCTAAGTTTAGTATTAAGTCTCTATAAATCTTCTGAAACTAATAAAAAAGAAAATATTGAAAAATTGTAGGTAACCTTCTCTTTTTTAATCAAAATTAAACTGAGTAGTCAGAAGATCTTCCTTTCGAGATGATGATCCCATATAAAGGCTATATAATATTTTTTCAATCTCCCAAAATTTTGATTCTGGATTATACCATGCAAGATTTTTTAAAGGAACTTCAATTATTACATTTTTAACTTCATTGGGTTTTATATGCACTCGGGAAAATCCTCTTAAGAGTTTTACAGGTCGGTCGACCTTAGAATTTTCAAATCCTATATATAATTGAACTATTTCATCTCCCGCTACTTTTCCAGTATTTTTTAC
>JBHLNW010000052.1:0-23927 GCA_048941185.1 Promethearchaeota archaeon | reverse complement strand
TTTTTGGATTTATTCTCATATTGGGATTATTTACGTTTAATTCAAGGGCACAAGATGGTCCTCCAAATCCTGAAGATTTTTTTTTATTTTGTTTTAAAGTTTGGATTTAATTAGAAGAGTTTAATTTTTTAAATCATTTAGATAATTATTAATGAAGATTATTGAAGTTTTAAGAAATAAATTTGTGCTCTTTTTATTTCAAACCCTAATTTTAAATTTATTTGTAATTTTTTTTAGATATAATATTAATCTTAGTTTTGATATAGGAACTACTTTAGAGCAAAGAGCAATAATTCAATTTTTAGCAAATTATACTTTATTTGATTCTTTGCCTAGTTTGTATTTTATTTATTTTATTTGGATTTTAGCCGCATTAATTCCAATTTTTATTTATACTGATATTAAAAAATCCTATTCAATGAATTTGCTCACATTATTTTTCCCTAATTTTTTCCTTTATGTATTTTTATCTAGATATTCCCATAGTTATTTTAACTCATTTTTTATCTATCATCTGATAAATACAATATTACTTGGATTTGTATTAATTATTCTTTCAATTAGCCTCTCTTTTATTATTAAAAAAATCTTAAAATCTAAAGTTGATCAGAGAATAAAGGATTTGCACGATATTGCTAAAGCCGGGAAGCTTATTTGTCCAAAATGTGGAGTAGAGTTTGAGTCTATACCCAAAATATGCTATAATTGCAACACTGATTTAATAATAAAGATTGAAGACAAAAAGAGTAAAGAAGAATAACAATACAAAACAATTTATGTCTTCTTTAATTTAGATTAACAATGTTAGGAGAACTTATCGCAATATTAGCTGTGTTAACATTTGTTGTTTCTAATGTCATTTTCCGAAAGACTGAAAATCAAGTAAGTCCAACTTTTATTAATTTTTTTCGAACTGCAATTGGTACTTTAACTTTCCTCTTAATTGTCTTATTCTTAAATCTTTTAAATCTTATCAGTATAATACCCTGGGAATTATGGTTATTATTAATTTTAAGTTTTGTCTTTGGTCAAGTAATAGGGGATACAGCATACTTTACAGCTCAAAAAGAATTGGGAACTACAATTACTCTTGCTATTTCAATGACATTTCCCCTTTTTACATTTATATTATCTCTTATCTTTTTTAATCAAGTGTTTAAACTAAATTTGGTGTTATCTTTAATTTTGATTGGTAGTGGAGTTATAATTATCGGAAAATCAAAAAGTAACTCTGAGAATGAAAAAAGACAGAGGAACCCTAATTCAGATCAATCATTACGAGAAATTTTTAAAAAAAAATATATAAAAGCAATAGGATTTTGTTTTACAGCATCGATTGGATGGGCTGTTGGGGCTGTTTTAATCCAATTTGCAACAGCCCGAATAGATGAGATTATTTATATTAAAGAATTAAGCTCTGTTATAGGGAATCTTATTAGGTTTCCATTTGCATTAATGATTTTAGGTTCAATGGTGTTGAGAGAAAATTATTTGTTAAAAAAAAATAAATCTATATCTTACCAGAAGAAAACATTACAATCATGGATTTTTTTATTAGTTGCTTCAATAATAGGGACTTCATTAGGGGCGTATTTATATACTGAATCTGTACATCTAGCAGGAGCCAGCATAGTTTCACTAATATCTACTGCTAGTCCATTATTTGCACTTCCATTAACGTATATTGTAAATAAAGAAAGTATTTCGAAGTATGGTTTGATTGGAGTTATATTAACTATTTTCGGAGTATTAATTATCTTATTATGAGTTAAAAATAATTATTCATAATATTCTTCGAATTGTTTTATCTCCCCTGAAATCTTTTCTAATTCATTGAACTCTGTTTCTGTTGGTGGTTCCTCCTCATAGATATCAAATAATTTTAGTTTAAGATTTTTTCTCACTAAATTCTCTATTTTATTAATTTTTTGCTTAGTTGCGAAATATTTTATGATTTTAAATTTAAGCTTAGTAATCTTCTTTTCCCATTCTTTAGTAAATTCGCCATCTTGAATTTCACTCAAAATTTTTTCCATTTTATCACGAAGGGGGAGTTTTCTAAATCTTATACCTCTACTCATAGCTCCATATTGACTTGTTTGAGAATGAAAGTTTACTTGTTTGACTAATCCGACCTCTGCCATCTTTTTATATGTATAAGACATCTCATTGCTCATATACATTTCGATTAAAACAGCTTCTGGGGGATACCCTGCATCAATCAATGTGTATATGCTCGTTAATAAAACTCTTCCAAATGCAGGTCCAAAAGCTTGCTCATTAAACAAATCTAATTCTGCTTCTTGTTTGAATGTTAGCATTATCGCTCCTTTTTTTAAAGTTCCGATACCTTTAGCTAATGCAAGTAAAACTTCTTTCGCTTTCCCTGTAACATTTTGTTCAATGGCAATAAAACTAAAAAATCCTACATTGCTTAAAAAATTCTCTCTTACTCCTACTCCAATCATTCTGGGAGCAATTAACACTATATCTATATCATTAGGCAGTTTTAATACTTTGAAACCAATATTATATCCACTAGCAAACACAATTGTAGATTTTGGTTTTAAATTCGGTTTAATATCACGCTCAAAAATATCATTCAAGATCTCATCTGGGAGAAGAAGGAAGATTATATCTGATTTTTCAGTGGCCTCTTTAATTGTAAAAACTGAAAAGTTATCTTTTAAAGCTATTTTCTTGTATTGATCTTCAATATTGCCTACAATAATATTTAGGCCAGAATCTCTCAAGTTAAGCGCTTGAGCTCTCCCTTGGTTTCCATATCCAATAACACTTATTGTTTTTTCTTTTAAAATTGAAAGATCTCCATCTTCATCATGAAATATATCAACCAGTTCAAATCTACCTCAATTTTTAACTATTTCATAGATTATTATTCATTAGGAAATTGATTTTTGTCGTTCATTATATTAATCGATCAAAATCCAATTTATTTCTATTCAATATTTTGATAACAAGCTGTTTAAAAATTGTGTTAATATTATAATTTTCCTTTGAGGAAGTTTTATAAAAATCGTTCTCATCATGTCTTTCCATAAATCTTTTAATTACTAAATCATCAACTTTAGATTTTTCATCAACAACTTTAACAAGATCATTTTTTGCCCCAATACACATTCTCGGTGTGAGTGCATGATTATATTCTGAAAGTCTTTCATACCACCAATCTAATCTTAATAAAGTTTGAAGGTCTATAAGATTAAAAACCATAAAGATTCCATTAGCACCATTAATATAATATGGGAATAGTTTTTTGAATTGCTCTCGTCCACCAAAATCCCAAATACTAAGTCGTACAAACGATTCTTCACCATCAACAATAATAGGAAGATCTTTTGTGTAAAATTCAATCCCTAGCGTTTCCTTTGTATTTACATCAAATGTATCAAAACATAATCGTCTTGCAATACAAGTTTTCCCTACTCGTTCCTGCCCCAAAATTGTAATTTTAAAAATGTAAGCAGGTTTCCCTTTGCCATTCGTCTCAGAAAGGGTATTAATGTGCTCAGACATGAAATTAAAAGTTTGATTATACTTAAAAAATATAAACTTATTATTAAAAAATAAAAGCTTAGATTTATAGGTTTTGAACATATAAAAATAATTTAGTGCTGAAATCTGTACAAATTCTAATTTTCTTTAAGATTTAAGAATATTAGAATAAGATCTTAAATTTAGCTTTCCTTTTAGGAGAATTTCAACATAAGATGGTTCCACATGTTGCCAAGCTCCAGCATTTATAATTTCTACTATCTGATTGTTAATATTTCCATAGGCAATTCCACTATGATGAGAATGACCATATATAATATGATTTATTTTTGAAAGATTAGTGTTGTCTTTTTCCAAGAATTCTTTTATTTCATCAAAATAGTAATCAGGTTTAGTTGCATGTTGCCACTTTTTCAATATTCGCATGTTTGCTTTAATGAGGTTAAATTCTACTTCACGTAATTCTGAAAAAAGGCTTTCTATTAATTCTAAAGACATTTTCTTTAACTTTGCTAATTCATTTTTCATGTTTTCATATCTGATAGGTTTTATTTTTCTGCCATTCTTAATTACTTGATTCCAGAAATAATCGTATGTTTCTTTGATTTCAAACTTATTATTAGAAATCAGAGATTTCCATATTTGTCCAACAAAAAATCGATATATCTCACTATCAAATTGATAGCCATGTGTCATAAGACATTCATAATTATTATCTAATTCTAAACCAGGAATGCTTACTTTATTAATATAATTTCCTTCAATTTGATTCCGTGAATCATATAAAAATAGTATATCCTCATTTTCCCACTTTTTTAATATTAGATATTGACAGAAAATCTTATTATCAAATAATTCATTGAAGTCACTACTTTCAAACCTTTTCAAAAACTTTTCTTTTCGAACTTTAAATTTCTCATCATAATCTCCCGTAACAGGGATTTCATGATTTCCAAGTGTGAAAATGAGATTCAGTTTTTTCTTAATTTTTAATAAAAGCCTAAATATTTCTTGGATTTTTTCTCTTTCCAATAAAGTTTTAGGAATGTCTGTACACAAATCAATAAAATCTCCTAATATTATAAGACCTTGTAATTCATTTCCATACTCATCATTAAGGATGCTTGTTAAAAATTGAGCAAATAATTCTCTTTCACTATCCAAGGAACCTAAATGAATATCAGACACAACTAAAAGTTTACATTTGATTTCTTTCACTTCTTTTTACTCCAATATAATTTCATTTATTTAATATTTATTAAAAATAGAATGTAATAAAACTATTAAGAAGATTGCTTAATCTTTAATTAGATAAAGAAAAAATTTAATATAAAGAATAATTATTTTGTAAAAGTTGTAATAACTATTTCAAAATTATTATAATGTTAATTTTTGCTATAATTCATTATCAAATCTTTTACTTCTTATAATATTTATATCGACTAGGTTAACCTTCTTTACCAGAATATAACAAAGTTTAATCTTTAGATCTTATAATTATATTATCTGAAATCAAAAATTGATCATTTTCAATAAATTGAATTCACTAATAAAAAATTTATAAGTTTTTTTCATGTATTTTTTTTGTCGACCATGTTTGAGTGATCCTATGTATCGGATTAATGTTGATCAACCAATATATTTAAATATAAGAAATACTAATTAAAATTTAAATACATATTCAAAATTTAAGAAAAATTTAAAATTAATATCCTTTTCCCTTTTATTAAGAGGGTTAGGGAAACTAACCTAAAATAAAAAATTCGTGGAGGATTGAAAAATATTATGGCAGCATTCGCTTGGTCTCCTTTGCGCGCTTTAATGAAGAAAGCTGGAGCTGAAATCGTAAGTCGCGCAGCGGTTGACAAATTAATGGATTACTTAGAAGAGTACGCAAAAAATCTTACTGGTTGCGCACTCGATATTGCTAAGCATTCCGGAAGAAAGAAAGTTACTGCAGCAGATATGAAAATCGCTATTGGATTAATATAAAGTGATTATCTGCTATTCTTTCGCGTTGCTTATCACGAAAAACTAATTTTCTTCTTTTTTTTTATTTCTTAATTAAGACAAATTCATAATTTAGTTCAATTTTTACTTTTTTCATCTTAGCGTACTATTTTAATGAATTTATTTAATATTCTCCGAAAAAAAAATTTATTTTTTATACTTAGGTGAAAAAAAAATATATGGTATTTCAAAAAAAAAAGGTTACCTATTTATTTCTATTAGTATTTGGTGTAATAATCGGAACTCTATCTATTCTCTTATTATATTCTTTTAATTGGACAATTATAACCACTACATACTTAACACATGAAGGGACTCTAGGAATTGTCCTCACTATTGGTGTTCGAATAATAATTGTTTCCTTAATGGCTGTTTATACTTTCTATAGATGGTTCAAACAAGAACAACAATACTTCTCTGATATCCCATTCCTTTTTGGTGTCTTTTTTTTATTACTTATTTTTGGCAAAATGTTAGATTTATTCATCGATTTTAGTTATTTTGGTTTAGATAGCGGATTGCAACTCCTTGTATTTAAAGGTCGGTATTTAATCGCGATTTTTGACCTTCTTCCTATGATATATCTGAGTATTTTTATGATATTATTGTCACTTTCGGTAAAAAAACGATTTAATAAATTAACTAATGAAAAATATCTGAATAAAATAAGAGTGCGGATTTTGCTCATTATTGTTGCTATTGAAGTCTTTGTTTGTATCTTTATAGTAAATGTCGAAATTGCCCCTATTATATATCCAATCACTATACTTCCCTCCCTGATTGCAATTGTATGGTTATTTTATTTTGCTTGGAGAAATCACCGTCTTTCACAAGTAAATACTTTCATTCTCATGGTCGGATTCGGGTTATATTTGATCACATCAATTCTAAGGCCATTAATTCAATATATTGTTGGAGAATCACCGCTATTTGTAATTATTGCTGAATCATTGGACATCATCATTTTCTTAATCATATATCTTGGTCTCTATAAAAAATCAAATTATTCTGATAATGAAAAACAAAATATTTAGGAATTCTAAATATTTTTGTTGAATTTTGGAAAAAAGCACCAAGTCTTTCAGTTCTTTTTATCTTTTTTCTTTCCTTTCTTATTTTTTTAAAAACTAATAAATATATACTTAATACTTGTTAAATGAAATATTATTAATTTTAGATTGAATTATTAACAAAATATAGGCATAAATTATAAGCAAAATGCATGTGAATAGCATATGTTCTTAAATAGATTTAAAGATTCTCCGAAAAATAAATATGTAATAATAATGACTTTGATAGGTTTAGTATTAGTTGTATTAGTTTATGTATTAGTTTTTATACCTATCGAAGCTGCTGTATCATCATACGGGATTCTTGATTATGAATTTGCTTGGATTTCTGAAAGAGTTTTATTAATATTTTCTGCGTGGGGCAGTGATGGAATAGCTTATCAGGCTATAGCAATATATTGGGACTTTTTATACATACTTGGATATGTTTCTTTAACTCTTGGATTAATACTGATTGTACTAAGAAGATCAGAAGGAAAAACGCAAACTATTGGAATTTATTTTACATTGGCGCCCTTTCTGACAGGTATTTTTGACATAATCGAGAATATTAATCTGCTTATAATGCTTAACAATCCTACGTCCGTCTCGACTATAGTTTCTCTAACCGCTTCAGTATGTGCACTAATTAAATTTAGCTTTCTATTTACTGCAATTATTTATTTTATACTAGCACTAGTTACTATAATACTAAACAAAATTAGAAAATAGAAACAACAAGGATTTTATTTTTCTAATAATATTTTTTTTCTAAATCGTCCTACTTATTTGTTTTAAATAGATTTTAGAGTGTTATTTTAGTTATGTTATCTAATACAATATATGATAAATATGGAGATATATTGAGTTCTAATATTTCACATAGTGAAAACTCTTTAGAATGTATCCAATTCTATTGTTCTAATTGTGGTAATAGATATGAAATAGGTTTTCGATATAATAATTTAATTAAACAACACGTTAAATATATAAAATTTATTCAATAGGTTAAAATTATTTTGTTAAAACTATTAATTGAATTCATAAATTCCTTTGCATCCAGATTATATCAAAATCTCGATTAAATTTTTTAGCTATGTTCTTAAATCTTCCACATTCAACAAATCCATGTTTTTTATGAAAATTTAAGCTTGGTTGATTTAAAGAAGATAAATTTACTAAGAGAATAGTAATTCCCTGTTCTTTAGCATCTTTAATTAATTTATTTAATAATAATGTACCTAAACCTTTATTCGTGTATTTTTCATTAATAAAGTAAGTTAACTGACCAGTATGCTCAAAATTTTTATACGGTAAGTAATTTTTTAAGAATGCAAAACCAATGATTCTTGCTCCTAATTCTAATATATAAAAGAATTGAGTAGTTTGCTTAATATTATGAAAAAAATTAGTTTTTACTTCCTCCTCAAGGTAAGCAGCATAAGAATTTTTTATATAATAATTAAAAATAGATAAAAAATCATTTATATCGGAAGTTTTAGCATTTCTTATTCTAAATTCATTTTTCATCATTATAATTCTATAAGGTATTTAGAATCTTATTTTATGAATTTTTTCCAACGAAATGGAAAAAAAATGATAATCCCAAAACCCTCGCGAGGCTGTCCTTGGGCGTCTCGATTTTTTACGCTCAATTCATTCTTATTTGGGATTTTTAAGGTATTTATCAATTATGCTTGTCATCATTTCAATTGAGGGTCTATCAGTCTTATCTTTTCCTATATACTTCCAAATTATTTTGCTACTTTTATCAATCAGGAATTTACTAGGTACAGCTTGTTTTATTTTATAATCTTTTCCTCCTCCGGGGGCAAACCAGTAAACACCGTATTTTTTTGCAATCTTTGCCCCTCTATCAGAAATCATTTCGATATCAAACTTATTTTCTTCTTTAAATTTCCTCAAAAGCCTAACACTATCACTTGCAATAGATAATACCTTAATATTTCTTATTTTAAATTCAGAAATATATTTAGTTAGTAACTGTAAATGTTTTTTGCAATGACTTCACCAATTTCCTCGAAAAAAGTCTAGCATGACTCCATTATATGTCGTGAGAAGATTATTTAGATTTACAGGATTTTCGTAAATATCTAAAGTATCAATCAATGGTGCTTTGGAGTTTAAATTCAATCCTTTTGGTCTTGGAGGTTCTTTTTCGTTTGAGTCTGTCATTTTTATTGTTTGTTATTTTTTTTTTAAGTGAACTGAGGTATTTTAAGCATGTTGTTATTATTTAATAAATTTTGATTTAACAAAAAAAAATACAGACGTTTTTTTACTCAATCGAAAATTTTTCAAAAAGGATTTCAGTTATTACATCAAAAGCCCTTTCAACGTTAGCACCTGTTTTAGAGGATAATTCAATAAAAGAGGCGAGATTATACTTTTTTGCAGCTAATATTCCATCATCTCTAGGAACCACTCTAAATTCATCAAGGTCTACCTTAGAACCTATTAACATTATCGGTATATCCCCTGCATGTTCCCTAATCACTTGCGTCCAATCTGGAAGGTGATCCAATGATGATTGATTGGTAATATCATAAAGGAAAAAAGCTCCATTTGCACCCTTACAATACTGGGAAAGTAAGAATCGAAATCTTTCTTCCCCCCCAAAATCCCATATCTGTAACTTTACTTTGTTATCATTGAAATTTGTTGTTTTGGAATAGAAGTCTACTCCAATCGTTAATTTCAAGTCTTCTTGAAAAAAACCCGAAATATATCTCATTGTAAGTGATGTCTTTCCAACGGAAGCATCTCCCAACATTAACAATTTAAATGTATAATCGTATTGTGTCAATCTAATCAATTAAAATCTTATTTTTAGGGTTTTAATCAAAGCTTTAAGTGGATGGATTAAACTTTTTATTAAGTCAGATTAAATTTTAATTTATAATTTTAATAGACCTAATAATAATTAATTTTTGTCTAATTTAAAAATTACAATTTCGTTCATGATAGAAATCAAAATACTAACAATAAAATATTGAAACAAGAATGAGCAATAGAACCTGGAATTATTGAATAATTAAAATATACATATATAAAGGATAACAAAAGTCCAAAAGTAAAATAATAACCAAAGAAAGTTATTACTGTAGATATCGGTACTAAAAATGGTGGAACATGGTAAAAAGTAAAAAAGGCAGAAGAGCTAAGAATAGAGTAAACTAATTTTAATTTGAAATTAAACTTTTTAAGAAGAAATCCCCTAAAAAATGCTTCTTCACAAGGTGCAGTTATAACAATTTGCATAATTATTAAGATAAACAATTGAATAGCACTAGGTTGTAGAGGAGCTGTACTAATAGTTCCTTCTTGAGCTTGCTCAACAAACTCAGTTCCAAATAAATTTCTAATAATCAAATCTCTAAATAAAAGGAGGATAAAATCACTAATGAAAAAAAAAAATATACCAAAAATTAACCCAAATATAATTTTTATAAGTAAATTCTTATTTTTTTGAAAACCCATCTCACTTATTTCGTCTATGAATGGCTTCTTCTTTAATTTACTGAGAATTAAAGCAGGGAAAACCACAAAAAGTATCTCAAAAAACATAATACCGATTAAAAACCAAGAATTTTCTCCCAACTGCACACTCATTATATATAATTCTTTTATTTTTATTTTAAGCCTAGAAATCAAAAAATTAGAGATCTCATTATTATTATTATTAATTCTATTATATGTACTTTTAATGACGATTAGGGATAATTATATTAATTCAGAAAGTACAAACTTTAATAATTTTTCTCATAATAATAACGTAATAAATAATTTTGGATTGACCAAAGAGCAACTTCTACATAATTATCTTCGAATTATCGCTAATGAATATTTAGCACTTGAAGAATTAAAGAAAAATTTTGTTAAAATAATTCTTAAAAATATACAAGACTTAAATTTTTCTCAATTTATAGATTTCCCTAAATTTTATATAAAAGAATCTTTTTTAAAAAAAAATGTTAAATCTGCAAATATTAGGGGTTTAAATGTAGTATGTGTTGATGGAAGTTCTGTAACCAAGAAATTTGCGAATGTAGACTTTTCATTTTTAAAAGCTATAGCAGTAAAATATTATTTCAAAAAAAACCATATTGCGCATATTGCATATTTTCCTGATCTTAGTGGTTTCAATAATTATTTAGTTCAAAGCAACTTTTTTAATCGAGATGAGGTAGCGGTTGAAGACAAAATATCTATTGATATGACATTCATGGAAATCAACCTATTAAATAATATGATTGAAAAATCTTCTGATATTGATATGATAATAATTGATGGATCGATTGTTATAATGCCGATAAATTTAGTATTTTCAAAAGATCTTGAGATTTCTATGATGTACGATAAATTATTAAAAGAATACCATAAATTATATTTGAATTGTAAAGAAAAAGGAATATTATTAATCGGTTCAATTAAAGATACAAGAAGTTCTGCTTTATGTCATCTATTAAAAGATTCTATTCAATTGTTAAAACCAAATTATACAAAATTAACTGATTTTATTAAAGCTGATTATCGAAAAGTAATGGATTATTTTTCAGATTTAGATTTATTTAATAGAATAATGAACAAATCTGAAAGAACTTGTATTTTTAACTGTAAAAGAGAGATTGATAAAATAAGAGATACAGGAATTAAAAAAGAAATTCCGTATTATTTTCCTCTCTCATTTTATGCTTTCTACCTAAAAACTGTTCAACATGATACTCCATGTAGAATTGAGTTTTTTATAGATGAGAAGCATTCTTTTAAAAAGGCTTCAGAAAAAGCAGACTTAATAACATCTATTATATTACCAATATCAAATTTGAATGAGAATTATGGTTTACCAATTCCTCAAATTGAAGCACATAGGAGAGCTGTTTTTAAAACAACAGAAGTAAACTTATTACTCAACAATTTGACTAGGACGTTAAATGCGCATGGTATTTTTCTATTAGAAAAAAGAAGAAATAGAAGACCATTCTAACGTTTACTGTATTTAAGTCTATTTAAATAAAGATCCTCAAAGAATATATGTTTTTCTTTGACAATTTCATTACTATAACCCAATTGAGTGATTTTTCTTTTTAATACTTTTAAATTAGTCCTACTGGAAGTGATACAATAAATATAATGTTCTCTCTCCAAATTTAAGAATGAAACAGCGCTACTAAGAAAAGCAATTATAATTTCATAACCTTTAATCCCCCCATCCCAGCTGTAATCAATAGCTTTCTTTTCTCCCTCTTTTATAAATTGAGAGGACGGTAAGTAGGGTGGATTAAATACAATAATGTTAAACGAATGTTTAAGTTTATTTGGAAATGCATTAAATAAATTCGAATGTAAGAATTTTATTTCATGGCCAATTCCATTTGCATTCTGATTTATTGCTGCGCATCTTATCGCTTCCTTTAGAATATCAGATGCATAAATCCTTGGATTAAAATTTGAAATTTCCAACTTAATTATTTGGAAGAAAATAGCAATTATCCCTGTTCCTGTACCTAAATCAAGAATATTTTTAATCTCACTTAAGTTTATACCATCCAAAGTAGTCGAATCAATATGAGATTTGAAATAATCTAACAATAGATAAGTATCATCCGAAGGAGTATAAACACGATTAAAATCAAAGTTAATTATTGGATCTGGAAATTTAGACATCTTAATTTTTTAATCATTTTTTTTATGAGTAGAATAATTTACTTATTTCAATATAATCATCAATTTCAAAGTTGAATACTTTCTTATTTTCAAAATTGTTTTTTCTTAAAATTGATAAAATTTCTTCTTTTGAAAACATTGTATTTTGTTGAGTTTTAAGAAATAGATCAATTGCATTAACTATATTTTTATTTTTATAAGGCATTATCCCTCCGATAAATTTTAAAAAAAAATCAATTGTATCTTTTTTTAAGAAGAAAGGATTAATTTTTTCTCTAGGGATAAGTTTTACTAAAGATAAAGGGATTTTTGGGATTGGATAAAAACTTTTTTTTGAGATATTTAATCTTAAGACAGGTTCCATGAATGTGTTTACGCTAATACTAATTCGTGAGAAGTTTTTATAATCTCCCGATAAAAAAATTCTATCAGTAATACTTTTCTCAATAGTTAAGATTCCGATAGGTGTGTTTCTTTTAAAAAATATCTTATCAAATATTGCCCCAGTTATGGTATAGGGTATATTTGATATAACTTTGTTATGAATAGGAACTTCTACTTGGAGTATGTCTCCATGAATGATTTCTATATTATTATATGTAGAGAATTTATTATTTAAATATGAATATAAACGGTGATCTATTTCAATAGCATATATTTTTTTTGCTAACTTTACTAATTCTTGAGTTATAATTCCTAATCCTGGTCCAATTTCTAAAATAACATCGTTTTGAGTGACTTCAGAAACAGTTATAATTTTATTTACTATACTTTTAGCTGTTAAGAAATTTTGTCCTAACTTTTTATTTGGATTTATTTTAAGTTGCTTTAAGGTAAGTTGTATTTCTATTTTATCCATAAGGTTCATTCATACTTTTGAGTCTTACTGAAAATGTAGTATTTCTCTTCTCTTTGAAGTTCTTTTATAATTCTCTGTGCAATCAATTTAGCTGGGTTAGAAATACTGGTTCTATCAGCAATATCTTGAAATGTTCCGAATTTTTGCCTCTCTCTTGCTTCAAGAATTTCCCACATATGCTTTTGCCCAATACCGGGTAATAATTTTAAGGCATGCATCCTAGGGGTAATTGAAGTAGAGCTATTAAAGAAGTTGATGAATTCTTCTTCATATTTTAAAACTTCTTTCTCAAGAATTGGTAGGATTAGTGCCTTCGAAGTGCTAGTTAAATCATCATAATCAATTTTCTTTAGAACTTCTTTTAATTTATCTTCATTTAAAAATTCTTCATAGGTTTTTTGTTCTTGAACATTAATTTTAGAATTTTTATTAACCTTAACTTCATAAAGAACGAAATCCGGAAAAGTGAGAACTTGAGCTATAGGAGTTTTGGCCCAACTAGGTTTATCTTCTTCGGGATGTCCATGCATTAATAGATCTAATATAATAACTTCCCGAAACTTTTTTATAAATTGCTTTTTCTTCTTCGGACCACCACGATAATCTCTTCTGCGTGGAGGACCTCTGTATCGCTCTCTTCTTTCCATCATTACTGAATATTTTATTTTTAACTTTTCCGATTACCATTTCAAAATTTTTATTATAATAAACTACTTAATTAGATGGGATTGTTCATTGAATTTAAAATAATTTAAATTTATAAGTTTAACGGATCTCAGAACCAACAATTAAAATTTCATATTTTTGAGGATAAAAATCAAGATTATTTTAGTTCTTCAATTTGAGAAAGAAGTTGTAAAAGTTGTTCATCTGTTAAAGTTTTGCCAGTGAAGCTCTTCTCTAATATGACCCGTAACTCAGGAACAGATTGAGGAAAAATATTGATGATATTAATTGCATATAGTTCTTCAATCTCATATTTGTCTGTTAACAATTTCATTATTTTTTTAGCAGTTTTCGCATCACATTTCGCAAATTTATTTACATAGTTATATGTGATTTCTTGAAAGTGAGACATTCCTTCATCAGCATCAATTTGCATTAATTGATCTTTTAGGTTTTCCATTATTTTCTTTACTTCAGGAATAGAAACGCTTCTCTCTTCTATTTTTCGGCCAGACATACTAAATCATAATAATTAAACATTTTTATTTTACAGAAACAGAATTTAATCTAAGGTGCTCCTTTCCAATTATTAAAGTTTTTTTAGAATTTCCTAATTTCACATCAACCAAATAACAACGTCCTCTTTGACCAATTATAGTACCTGTACGACCATGATATCTTGAGTGTGGCATTCCCCGACGATGAACAGAGGGATCAGTAATAATGTCAACCTTATCATTAATATTATAATCAATTAAATATTTTTCAACTGAACCTAAACCCTTGTTACGAACATTTTTCCTATGTTTATGCCGTGTTTTACTTCTATATCCACGATGCTTTACCAGTTTTACGCACCTATAGAATATTAATAATTTTAAGAAATCAATTGATTTAGTAGAATTATGTATTATAATTTATTTATTTTTTGATTTTCATTAATTACAGTTAGATAAAATTAACCTGAAACCAAAATTTCTAAAACATCTAATTCTTTGCATTTTAAAGGGATTTTAAAAATTTCCGCGAAAGAAGGAGTAGTTCGTCCCTGATCACCATTGATTAGTTCTTTTATGTAGGTTCCGCCTTGTGTTTCTATTATAAACTCAAATATATTTGGTTTAATTAATTTTCCTTCAATTTTATGAATTAGTTTTCCTCTTACTTTATCAGTTCGACGGTGCGATACTCTATAGGGTGTTCTTTGATGTATTTGTTTGTTTTCAAATACATTCTTCAGAAGATTTACCTTTTGGTTAAATTCTTCTTTGTTTAACTTATTTTCAGATTTTACAATGGCTTTATATTTTTTTTTTGTATTTGTAGCATCTTTTTTTAATTTTATTACTTCCTTCTTATTACTATATCTTAGATTGTAAATTCCTATTTTTCTTTTATTGTTTTTATTGACTTTTTTTTGTATTTCATCTAAATCTAATGTTCGAATTTTTGGGTTTCTCAATTCAATAATAAAGGGTCTTCCGGAACCTAACATTCTTACGTCAATATCTTCTCTTCCAGCTCCATGGAACTTCAAATCTGTTGCCTTTGATATTTTAATAAACTCTGGAGTTATTAGATCTTCAACACTAAACAAATACTGTTTTCCGGTATAATTACAAGATTCACAACCAGTTCCCATACACTTCTTACAAAACCAATGGGTTTGGGGAATTCCTCTTATTAATTTTTTATATTTTCCATAAATAAAGATGGATCTTATTACTAAATCAATCGAAAATTCCTCAAAATCTAATGAATATATGATTAAAAGATCAGGTTTGGAAAATTCGGTAGTTTTATTTAAAATTGATAATAAATTCTTTCCTAAAACACGATTAAAATGGCTCTTGAAAGATTCCGCTTCTAAAAGATTAAATTCTGATTTGAATTTATCTTCTCGATTAACTATTTGAGAATTAGGTTTTGAACCAATTAAAAAGTTTTCAAATTCAATACTTTCAATCAACTTAATTGCTTTATTAATGTAATTTTCAATATTGGAAAAAATATTATTACAAAGATAACATATTTGATTTGAATTAGCTTTCACATATTCTATCCCCTCATTTTCTAAAACTTTTTGAGCAGGTTTAAAATATGCACTAATAGCTAATACTTTTAAATTAGCAATAGCTTCTTTCTGAATAAGTTGATTCCCCGATATATAATTCCTATGATTTTCCATTGTTATTGAGAGTAATAAAGAATTGCCTCTTTCATAGTTTGTCGTATTAGAAGCTAAGAGAGAAAACATTCTCCCCAGACAATGTAAGCAAATATAGTATTTCTGATAAATTTCTAAAACTTTATCGAAAATCATACCTACATAAATTAAGTAAACTATTATTTATTGATTTTATCTAAGAAGAAAGTGAGTTTAAAAAAATTTTAAAATAAAAATTTATTTTTCTATATAATTTTAATAAATATTACTGATAATAACAACAAAAATATTTGAGTCGTAATTTAATTATAAACAAGAGAGTTATCTATGGCTAAAAAGAAGAAGAATCAAGGGTTCGTTAAGTGGTTTGATGCAAAAAAAGGATACGGCTTCATCAGTGTTACGGATCAAGAAGATGTTTTTGTTCATTTTTCAAATATTGATATGAGTGGATTCAAAAAGCTGGATATGGGCGATGAAGTAGAGTTTGAAATTAAGGATTCCAATGATGGAAAAGGTCCTGAAGCATTAAAAGTGAAGGTCGTCTCAAAGGATAGACGATATTAAAATCTACTATATTTTTACTGCTTATCTTTTTTATCTCTTTTTATTTTATACTTATTTAAATTATTGTTTCCTTATTATAATGGAAGATATATAGCAACTTGGCAAGAATCATCACCTTTTAAGAGAGACTTCAAGATCTTGATTCGAACTGGTTTTTTTAGTATCCCTTCCCATTGTTGCCTATACCAACCAGTCCCACAATAACAAAAAGTTGGAGAAATACCCTTATCTAAATTACTATTAATAAATCGACAGTGACAATAGTTTTTTTTCTTTTCCTCTATGGTTTTAGCCTTCTCATATCCCTCTGGATCTACAGGAATCTTACTTACATATATAATATTACCCTCACGCTTGAGATTTTCATACCAAGCATAATCTTTATTCATTTCTTTTAAAACCTCGTCTACATCTCTATTTTTTTCATAAATCCTTCTCATATAATCAATGCGTTTCTGTGAAAAATCGTGCGCACAACTAGAGATAATATCATATTTCTCATCATCATTCGCAATTTTATCTATTCGATTTAATATTTCTTTAAGCCAATGGATTCTATTCTCGCTAGAAGATTCAACCGTAAAGAACTTCTCTCTATCTTTCATAATTTTATTTTTTACAGTTTTTCCTAGAACTCTATCTAAGCTTTTTTCTAATCTATTATCCCATCTATGTAATTGATATTGTATTTCTATTTGATTTTCTACTGGATTCTTTTCTTTGTATTTATGAAAAATAAGCCTTAACCAGCTAGTACCGGCAACTAAGTGTTCTTGTAAAAAACCTGTAATTTTTTGGAATGATTCACTTATAGTGTTTAATGGACCATAATGAGTTATAGATAATGCTTCAATACTTTCAAGATATTTAGTCTTTAAGTTATTCATTTCTTTTTGATTTTTAAGCTGAAAGCAAATGTCTATATCTTTTCCTCCTTCACTATATACTCCATAATCAATAACTACAATTGCGGGTTTATTTATAAGATCTTTATTATTTTGATAAAAATAGTCGATTTTAGAAGGAATATCTTGAATTTCTCCCCGAAAATTAAAGAATATAACATTCTTTCTTTCTATGTTTTTGTGACAAATTCCTTTTTCTTGAAGAGACATATTAGGCTAATTTTAGAGATTTCTTATTTAATTTTGTTATATTTTTCTAAAATTTGGCCTTTTATTTTTATATTATTCAACTCCCATTTGAAATTCCAAATATTACGACTAATTTATTTGTTATAGGATTAGTATAAAAAAAAGTAAAGTTAATCTTTTGATTTATTATTTTCTTATCTCTTTTCCCACTCAAAATCAATTTTAATAAATTTTCTCGAGTAGAAATAAGCACCTATGAGAATTAATGAGCAAATTGGACCCCACCACACAAAAAATAAAGCATCTCCCATTAGGAAGGCAATTAAAGAGGAAAATGCCAAACCTATTGCTTGAAAAATGTTAAGAAGAATACTAGAAAACCCTTGATATATCCCTGCTTTCAATTCGCCAGTTTTTTTTTCACTATCTTCAGCAAGATCAGCATAAAAGATATATGGAAACAAATTCCATCCACCAAGAGCGGCAACTACACCAATTAGAAAAATTATGCCAAAAACTAAATACGAGCCCATTGGAACAAGCCCTATTAACGAAAATGGTAATACTACTATTGCAATAAGAAAAAGATACAAAAGACTTTTTTTCTTTCCAATTCTTTCAATGAGTAATCTCCAAACGTAAAGAAATATCAAAATGCCAATAATAATAATTGCACCTGCTACAATTTTTTCCATAGTCCCAAAATTTAATACTTCTTCTATATAAACTAACATCATTGGACTTATGATTGCCCAAGAAATACTGGCAAATCCTTGTAAAAGATTTATTGATAAATAGTTCCGATTTTTAAGAATTTCCATTAGATTACTCTTTAAACTTGATTTTATTTCGAAATGTGGTTCAGTGGGCATTAAGAAAACTACAAGATAGAATAATACTATTATTAATACTGCAAATAATAGAACACTTATTATATATTCAACTGGGATGATGTTTGGATCTATTATAACTTGATCTTTAAACGATGCTAATACAAATAGAGAAAAAATCTGAGCTAATCCAGCACCGATATAAATAAATAAGTTTAAAAATTGCGATGCTTTTGGTCGTTCATTAACTTCAAATTGTTCTGCCATCCATGAATTATATGGTGTAGTTAATCCATAACTAGCTTGAAATATTAAATTCCATATTAACAACCAGTTAAAGAGTGTTAATTTATCGGATATTGAAATAAATATATTAGGTAGGGTTAAGAAAATAAATGATATAGCCAATAATGGGCTTAAAATTATGATATAGGGTTTTCTCCTTCCCCAGCGCGTGTATTTTGCATCACTTAGCCATCCTAATAGAAATTGAGATGCTGCAATGCTAAGTTTTCCTAAACTGAAAGCTAAAAATGTCTGCCATGCTTCAAGTTGAAACCCTGCCGTGTATAAAGTTAATAAAGCAAAATCTACAATAGTTAAGACTATATTTGTTCCTAATCTTGGTACTCCAAAAAGAATATATTTCTTCAAACTACTTCTTTGTCTTTGTAATGAATGATTTTCTGTCATATTAATTTTCTATAGAGGTTTTATTGGTTTATTATCAAAAATATATAAAATATAGATTAGAGATTAGATTATTTAAAACTTTATAAATGTTAAAAAAATTAGTATAATTTTTGATGAAAATAATTATCTAAGTGTCTAAAAAAAATGTTAATCTTCTTCTTCCCATCCTAAATCGCGTAAGACTGAACCTAATGCTTCTGATTCTTCTTCTAGAACAAATTCGGTATCATATTCAGAAGCAGACACTTCTGAGTCAAAATCTGGAGGTCCAAGTTCTTCAAATGAAGGTAATTCATCAAGGGAGGGTAATTTTTCAATAGATTCAGGTTCTTCTAAAACTGGTGCTTTCTCTTCAGAGATGGGCTCATCCTCAATTTCCATGGGGGTATAATCATCAAGAGGGATAGGAGGAACCTCATCTTCATACACTTTAAATTCAGATTCCATTGTTAAGCTTTCTTTAACTTGTGGGGTTGAAATTACAGTAGCTGCTTTCACTTCTTTCTCAAGTCCCAAACCTACTGATTTAGGAATCGAAACAATACCACTTTCAGTTGTGGGTTCAAGTTCTTCGAATTCTTCATCTCCCTTTTCCCACTCATCTAAAAATCCTAATAAATCATCTAAAGCAGCTTTATCTTGTTTTAGAGAAGGTTTTATTACAGCTTTGGTTTCTTCCACCAATTTTTGTTCCTCAATCTTTTCGATTTCAGACTCTTCAAGGGAGAGCATCATCTCAGTTACTTGATCACCTGAAATGAGCCTATTTAGTTTTCGCGCTAAAGCTCTTAAATATCCTAAATAATATCCAATGCTATAAATTCGAGAAAGTCCTCCAAATACAATATATTCATCATTTATAGCCATTAAAATACTATATCCCGAAGTGTTGTGGAGTATAATCTCAGTTAAAGCCCCATGAGCAGTAGCTTGGTTCAATCTTAGCCCTAAATCTATCAAGGCTGTACTTGATGCAGAAGTAGCATCAGCATCTAATTCTGAAGAACTAGAGCTAGCTATTTTCATTCCTACTCGAGACAAAACCGCAAGATTTTCTAAATCAGTCTTTTCTTCTTCCTCTTTTAAAACAAGCATCATATTCTTGCGTATATCTTCTGCGATCATAGACAATTATTTTCCCACCTTATTACCTTGTAGACAAATGAGATCATTTTTAGGATAAATTTAAGTATAAATAGAAAGCCCATTTTAATATATTTTTTCATTCTTTTATTTTAAAAATTTCATTAAATTCATCTGAGTTGATAATGGTTTTTCAAATTTATCGAAAGAATATCCTGATAACTGAGTTATAAGTTTCTTCATCTCATCGATTATTTCTTCTGGATCTAGAGCTTCTGTATTGATTGTAAAAACGCCCTCTTTATTTGAAAGAAATTGTTTATAATAAGAAAGGATTTTTAATAAATAGTCTTTATCTTCTTCATTCCATTCTTTTCTTATTTTTTCTAAGGAACCTCTTTGAAATATTCGTTTCATGATTGTATTTGGTTCAGCAGTTAGATAGAAAATATAATTTTCTTTCCATTCTATAGATTTGTAAGTGTCTAAAATAAGATTATAGTCTTTTTCTTTTAAGTTTAGACTCTTGGAATAAATTAGAACGCATAATGGAGTTCTATCTAAAATTATGATTCTACCATTATATTTATTATCAAAATTTACAATATTTTGATTACGTCTAATAAGTTGTTGAAGAAAATGGAGTTCACTTCTAAACCCAATTTGCTTATTAGTGGATCCGAAAGGAAAAGGAGGTTTTTTTACATATCTTTCAGGAAAGAACTTGAATTTTTTATTATTTTTAACTTTTTTATCTTTTTTAAAAAGATTAAATATAGTTGTTTTTCCAACACCATGGACTCCCGCAATTGAGATTATGATGTTGTCTTTACTCCCTTTATTTCTATATATTTGTTTACCCAACCTTTTATGCTCCAAATCTATTAGATCAAATCGTAATAATAATACTATAATTGAAATAAAAAATAAATCTAGAGATTATTGATTTATTATATCTTATTAAATTTTATATTTAGGGGGTAATGAACAGTATAAGGATTATTAAAATAATATTATACAAGGTATTAGCCACCATGGTATTATATATGTTTCGATTTATTTCATACAGAAATCCAAGCACAATATAGGATAGAAAGTTAAATATAAAGAAGTATATTCCGTATGGAATGGTAAAAAATAACATTAGAAGGGAATAAGCTAAAGCAACTATAAGTATCACAATGTAATTATTTTTAAATCTTTGTTTTAAGGTGTTATGTAAGACTCCCCGAAATACAATTTCTGATGAAATTGTTCTCAAACCTAAAGCTAATATCAGGATTATTATCCATAATACTTCAGAGTTCCTAATGACTAGATTTTGCTCCTCGATAGCAGATGTTACATCAAAAATGTCTAAACCTAAGTCTGATAAGAAATTAATTAAAAAGTCAGAAAAGAAATTAAGTAATAACAGCATTATTGAACCCATAATACCAATTAAAATTGCTATAGCAATCTTTTTAGATTCAGAACGAAATCCTAACTTAGTAAAGCTATGTTTTTTATTATAAATATACCATAGTGGATATATACCAAAAACTAATAGAGGAATTTGATTCAGTAGAATTTCTTCAATAGTTAAAGGAGATGATTCTAGTTGGAATGAAAAAGTTGCTAATAAAAAAAAGACGATTATTAATATATAAAAACAAGTTCCAAAAACATTTAATCCTTCTTTTAGATTCCAGGTATCTTTCCTTAAAATAAATTTTTGTTCAGGCTCCAGTTTTTTTTCAGTAAAAATTAATCCAGGTTTTTTTTGGACTATTGTTTTTTTAATTTCAGACATTTTCTCTAATTCCGTATTACATATAGGACATTGGTCTAAGATTGTTGATGTAATTATAGAACCGCATTTAGGACACTTTCTTGAAAAATCTATCTTAGTGGATGACTCTGATTTCAAAGTTTTTTTTCCCGATGCAATCTTCACAATTAATTTGCCACAATTAGGACAATAAGTCTTACTTTCTGTTATATCAGCTCCACAGAAGACACAATATTTTATCTTTTTCTCGCTTTCTTTTGACATTGCTCTGTTCTTAAATAAAAATCTTTTTTAAAATGTTATTTTGTAAAATATATAAACTAGAAATTATATAATTTTTGTTTACATTTTATTCAATTAACTGAATATCACATTCAATTGGTTATATTATGCTTAAAAAATTTTTTAGAATAAGAATCAATGAGATACATCAAAAATTTAATGATAAAAAAATTTTGCTCGTTGACGATATCTCGAACTTCTTTGGATTAGAATCATCAGGAGTATGGAAAATTCGTGGAAATGGTGTTTTAATACTTACAGAAAAAGAACTATTTTTTGGTATGTGGAAACCTAAAAGAGAATTAGTAATTCTAATTGAATCTATAATTGAGATCACAAATCCAAATTCACATATGTATAGATCAATATCTAGACCCCTTTTAAAAGTAACATTTTTTAATAAAGATGGAGAAACTGACTCCGCTGCTTGGTATGTACGAAATTTAGATAATTGGAATAAAGTTCTTAATAGATTAACTTCAAAAAAGAAATAAAATTCAAGTGTTTTTATTATTATTAGACTTCTCTAAATTCTTCTTTGTAATATTAATTAATTCCATTAATAATAGTCCATGATAGTAAGATATAGAATCAAAATATGCTTCTCCTAAATCTGATTTACCATCATGAACTAATGCTAATTGGGCATTTAAAGCTACTCTCATTAAAATTTCAATCCCTTTATAAATTAAATTTGGAGACCAAGTCTTGTTGAGTGGGTTTGCCCACCACATGGGACAGGAATAGATTCCTTTACTATAAAAGTGTTTTGCGGTATAATAGTAATTATCTACTTCCCAATCTTTTTCTAAACCAAGATTATCTAATAAATTCATTAGATTATTCAAACTTTTCATTAATTTCCAGTAATATTTATGAACATTATTATCGGGATGGTTCCAGAGAGGATAGGGAATCTTAGCTTTAAGATCTTCATAAGTTGTACTCCAACTTGATTCTAATGGAATAATTTTTTTATTTGAGATTGGAAAATGTTGATCTAATTCTGATATGAAGATAGTTTTTAAATCTTCTTCATTATCTATTAATTCCAGACTTTTGCCTAGAAAGGTTTTTTCGTAATTTTTAATATGATGTCCAAAAGTTTCTCCGTCTAAAGCCGTTAAAAAATATGTTGGGTTGCTTTTCTCTTTGTTTTTGTGCAAATCTTTAATCTCTTTAACAAAATCTTTCGCAGTAATATTCTTAAAGGCGATTTTATTACTTAAAATGTCATCCCGAAAGAATAGTTGTAGTCCATTAGGAGATGTATAAATTTTATCATATGGCCAATCAACAGGACAGGCGATTCCACTCATAATTATCCATTTATAGCCTAACTCACGAATAAATTTAGCAAGACCTCCTGAGATTGCTAATTCTGGTGGAAAAAAACCTTTTCTTTCCCAATTACTAAATTCTTTTCTATTTAAAGCCTCATTCATCTGAATTTGATTTTGAGCTTCTCTTTTTGGGATCAAAGGAAGAATTGGATGAAATTTTGCTGTTCCAACAATTTCAACTTTATTCTCAGAAACTAAATTCTTCAGTAAATCCATTGTATCAGACAAACCAAATTCATATAATAATTCAATAAGAACACCATTGATATTTAAAGAAAATTTTGCATTATCATAACCTCCAAGCAAAGA
>JBHLNW010000153.1:0-5586 GCA_048941185.1 Promethearchaeota archaeon | reverse complement strand
CATAAATAGCTATGACTTCGCTGGTATTAACCAATGTTTAATAGAATTTGAAGGAGCAAATCATTCTATGATAAATATTTATGGAAATACATGGCAATTTGATTCATGGATCCCAACTAATTGGATTGTTCATAACTATACAATCTATATAGAAGATAATAGCGGAAATTGGAATTTTGTAATAGGAGATATTACAGTTCAAGATACAACGGATCCATTACCCCCTATTTTAACTAATGCACCAAGCGGAGACGTTAGTGGCAATTTAATATTTGATTGGATAGCAGGATATGATCCTTCAGGTATTTCTTATTACATATTAATAATTGATAATGAAATTGATCCAGATATCACCCCTGGATATGTCTATATATTCAATATAACAAGTACAGCTTATGAATTAACTGAAGAGCTTTCTCCAGGCACATATTACTATTTTTTGGCTCAAATAGACGGAACAGGACATCAAAGTCCATATACATGGGGTAGCTTCAGGATCATATTAAATACTAACGATAATAGTCTTATGATTTATGTCATTATTGCAGTGATTGTTGTAAGTGCAGTTGGGTCTATTAGTGCTATAACAATCGTAAGGAGAAAATCTCATAAAAAAATGGGGCCCCCTAAGAAAAAAGTGCCTTATAAAGTAATTTTCGGCCATATTAATGAATTAACAGGTCCAGAATTAACTTCGGATGAGATACAACTTCAAGATGTAATAAGTCAAAAAGTGCAAACCCAATCTTATAATGAAGTCTTACCTGATAAAGAAGATCTAGGAATAGACATTAATGAGATTAATGCATTAGGAGAGAAATTATTTGCAGAAGGAGCTTATTTAGAGGCAATTAAGCAGTTTGAACACGCAAAGGATCTTCTTTCAGAGAATGGTAGAAATGAAGAAGCAGTATTAATTTCCGATTTAATAGCTGGAATTGAGGGTTTAATTGAAGAGCGAGAGAAAATGTTAGAACTTTTGGAAACTGAGAAAATGGAGGGAGATGTCGGAAAAATCTTTGAACTATATTATGATATTATTGAGATATCAAAAAAAGTAAGAGATCTTGATGCAATAAATATGTTCCAATCAGAATTAGTTCAATATTTTCAAACTAACAGATTTAAATTAAATGATATTGAAAATTATAGATCAAATTTGGAACATGAGGCAGATTCATTATCAAATAATGGCTTTTTTGAAAAAGCAGCTCAAATATATGGAAAATGTGAGGAAATTTCCCAAATTTTATTGAATTTAGGAAAAAAAGAAGAACTAGCAAATGCTGAAAAATTTAGAAATAAAAAAATGAATGCTTCAAAGAATTTTCTTGATTTATAATTCTGATAAGAATTATTATTAAAATAATTCTGTACTCAAATTTTAAGAAATCTGGAATATAGGCAAAAATCTACATTACATCCAGAAATTATAAAAACACTAAACATTCGCAAAAGCACAATTAAATTGAATTATAATTAAAATACTTCGAATCGTTTCACCTAAAGTGGGATAAATTTATATAATTATACATTCATGTAACGGTTAATTAAGAATATATATTCCATTTTAGTTGGGTTTTAAATAATTTAGATTTATATTTTCATTTTTTTAATCTATATTAAAGTATAAGTTCTATAACGGGAGGGGTTTATTTGAAAAGAAAGTTTAGGTTATTATTATTAGTTTTTATGATATTTACCTTTAATTCAATTTCAATTATTTTTTATACAGGCAATATTTTTAATTTAGAGGATGATTATGAGCATTTTGATAATACAATTGATGATATAAATTCCAATTTTCAGCTCTCTTTGAGTAATCCTCCTAATAAACATTACTTTAAATATTATAAGGAAATTACAATCAATCATTTAAAAGTTGCAGAGGATCTTACTGATTTTCCTTTATTAATTTCTATTAATGACATGGATCTTAACACAGAAGTACAAGCAGATGGAGATGATATAGCTTTTTCAAATGGATCAGATTGGCTAAATCATGAAATAGAGTTTTTTGAGAAAGATTTTATTCCAAATTATGCTCGATTGGTTGCTTGGGTTAGAATTCCTTCACTTTTAAGTTCAACAGATACTATGATTTACATGTATTATGGAAACTCAACGATGGAATCTCGACAAAATCCTACTGGTGTGTGGACTTCAAATTATAAAGCAATTTGGCATTTAAATACTACTTTATTAGACTCAACTTCAAATAATAATGATGGAACGAATTCTGGGGCCGATGATGTTTCTGCGTTTATCGGTCGTGGTCGTGATTATAATGGCGTTACACCAAACGGGGATTACTCAGATATGAGTTCAGGATCTAGTATGGATAATGTTTTTAATGGTGGAGCTACAATTTCCGCTTGGATTTATCCAGAGGGATGGGGCGGAGGACAATACGGCCGAGTTTTAGCTAAGTCGTCTATTACCGATGGCACAGATGGATGGGTTATGTGTATAGATGGTGAAGCAGATTTGGTTGATCATCATATGTTATTTTACCATGGATTCGATAAAAATCCCTATAGAGGATTGTGGTATACTCCAGCTGACTCGGTCAGTCTTTCTCAATGGCAATATCTTGTAGTGACATATGATGCTAGTTCAGATACAAATGTACCTTCCATATATATAAACGGCATAGCACAGTCTCCTCTTACACCTGAGCCATCCCCTACCGGAGAGCCTGTAGATGATACGTCTCAAGCAGTTTATATTGGTAATTATGGGGGCGCAACTAAAGATAGAACATTTGATGGTGTAATTGATGAAGTTCGAATATCCTCGGGAATACGTTCATTTGGCTGGATTGAAACAGAATTTAATAATCAAAATGATCCTAATTCATTTTATTCAGTTAGCGCTGCAATTTCACTTGACGTTATATCACCTACTATAAAAATTAATTTGCCAATTCAAGAGGATTTATTTGGATATATACCACCAGATTTTAACGTGGAAATTAATGATAATGGTGTTATTGATAAAATGTGGTATAGATTAAGCAATGGGACAATAACCACGACTAATACCACATTTATAGGAAATGATACAATTAGCCAAACACGATGGAATGAGATGGGAAATGGAACTGTAACTATTCAATTTTTTGCGAATGATTCTGTAGGAAACATAGGTTTCGAGGAAGTTGTAGTTCGAAAGGATAAAATTCATCCATTGATTGTAATTAATTCTCCTACTAATCTCGATCTTTTTGGAAGTACACCTCCGACCTATAATGTGGAAATTTCGGATAAAAATGGTGTAGATAATATGTGGTATACAGTAAAAAATGGTATAAATATTCCCTTCACTGTAAATGGGACAATATCACAATCAGAATGGGATTTATGTGGTAATGGTACTGTTTCAATTAAATTTTATGCCAATGACTCGTTGGGTAATGAAGGGTTTTCAGAAGTTATTGTTCGGAAAGAGATAGAATCTCCTAACATCACGATTTATTCTCCAATGGATCTCGATCTTTTTGGAAAGACACCTCCAAACTATAATGTGAAAATTACGGATGATAATGGTGTACATACTATGTGGTATACCTTAAACAATGATATAAAGATTCCCTTCACTGAAAATGGGACAATATCACAATCAGAATGGAATTTATGTGATCATGGTACTGTTTCAATTAAATTTTATGCGAATAACACATTGGGTAATACAGATTTTGAAGAAATAATTGTTCAAAAAGATATTCATGCTCCAATGATTACAATTAACTTACCTTTTAATAATACCTTATATGGAATAAATGCGCCTTCATTTAATGTTATAATTACTGATCCAAACGGTATTGATGTTAAGTGGTATACAATTGATGAGGGAAATACAAATATCACTTTTACTACAAATGGGATAATAAATCAAGGCTTATGGAACGCTTGCGGAAATGGCAACGTAATAATTGGTTTTTATGCAAATGATTCTTTAGGCAATGAAGGTTATAATGAAGTCATTGTTCGAAAAGATACTCAATCTCCCTCTATATTAATTAATTCTCCATACGATTACCAGTTATTCGGAGCGCTTGCTCCTAGTTTCAATGTTAGGATAAACGATAGTAGCGGTGTAAATACAATGTGGTATTCGATTAATGATGGAATAAATGTAATATTTTTTACAAATACGACTATAGATCAAGGTTTATGGAGTTTATGTGCCAATGGTACTGTTAATATTAAATTTTATGCAAGAGATTCTTTAGGCAATGAAGGTTATGGAGAGATAATTGTCCGAAAAGATATTGACCCCCCTACGATTATAATTAATACTCCATTTGATTATCAAATATGCAATGAAACTGCTCCTAGTTTTAATGTAACCATCACTGATATTAATGGTGTAAATACTACATGGTACTCTCTTGATGGAGGATTAACGAATATAACTTTTACCATTAATGGGTTAATAAATCAAACTATTTGGGATAGTTTCGGAGATGGATTTATTACCATAACATTTTATGCAAATAATAGTATAGGAACAGAAGGATCCTTAGAAGTAATAGTTATAAAAGATATTTGCGCCCCAAGGATTACAATTAATGCCCCAGATGATAACCCGTATTGTAATAAAGCACCTACTATTAATATTTATGCTTCTGATATTAATTTTGATAAATTATGGTGTAGACTCCAAAGTAATAATTTTTCACTAATTAATGGTGAAGACTATATATTAAATACTTCTATTTGGGATAGTTTAGATGAAGGATTTTTTCAGATCTTTATTTATGCGAATGATACGGTTGGTCATATGAATGATACTCTTGTATTAAATCTCTGCAAAGATACTACTAATCCAGATATACCAGAAATGTCAATTTATCCAACAGGGGAAGTTTCAGTACCTATTATATTTGATTGGGAAGAAGTAAATGATACATCTGGGATAAAATATTATCGAATAATTATTGACAATGAAGAAAATCCTTTTGTAACTCAAGGTTTTAAATTTGAAATAAATATTTCAAACACTTATTATGAATTTGTCGATTACTTAATTCCAGGAGATTATTACTTTTTTATATATCCAATTGATAATGCTGGAAATCAGGGAAACCCTGCTTCTGATATTTTTACTATAGAAAGTACAATTATACTCCCTGGAGAATTTCCATGGTGGATCATTGGTGTTGTAATTCTGATAAGTGTGGTCGGTTCTATAACGGCGATAGTAATGTTAAGAAAAAAATCACAAACGAAAATGATTCCCACTCGGAAAAAAGTCCCTTTTAAACTAATTCTAGAACATATTGATAAAATTATACCCCCAAGAATAGCTTTGGATGAAATTGAAGTTCAAAATATGCTAACTCAAAAAGGGGAAAATCAAATTTTTAAGGAAAGAAAACTCCATAAAACAGATTTAGAAATTAATGTTGATGAGATTAAAATTTTGGGAGAAGAATTATTTAGAGAGGGTGCTTATTTAGAGGCAATTAAACAGTTTCAATATGCAAAGGAAGTTCTCTCAAAATATGGTAGAAATGAAGATGCTGCATTATTTTCCGATTTAATAACAGGAATTGAAGGTATAATTGAAGAGCGAGAAAAA
>JBHLNW010000051.1:0-24423 GCA_048941185.1 Promethearchaeota archaeon | reverse complement strand
CCAATAATGTTAACTGAACTGAGCTTGATTTTCGCTCCATTTAATGCCCTCTTAAATTTTAATGAAATTAATTTTACCTTTGATATAAAAGATTATAATTCCTCTAATATCAAATACTTATTTTAGTTATTTATTCATATATCTTTATTGACAATTTTGCGTTCGATTGTCATAGTCTCTAAGTTAACTAAAGCAAAAACTAAATGAGAATCATCTTGATGGGATTGACCTGGCTGAATACAAATAGTTTTCCCTAATTGAGAATGCCATTTTCCTGAAAAGTCAGGAGATTCATGAATATGCCCATGAAGTGAAAGTTTTGGTTGATTTTTTTTGATAAATTCATATTCTGCTTTAGACCCTACCTTTCGACCATCATGAGTTATATCAAGATCCAAATTAGCAGGAGGATTATGAAAAATATATATTGTATTACTTATATCGGAAGGTTTAACTAAATTTTTAAGCTCATCCTCAATGGTTGGAAGAGTTTCAACATACAAGAACCAATTTTCAACTCTTTTGAATCCATTTGGAATAGAAAGATACTGCTTTCCAATTTGTTTTGGATGTATAAAATCCTTAGTATCTTTACGCGCCCTATCTTTCAGTCCAAAAGGTAAATCAGAAACCCAGTTCATCCCTATAAACTCATATTTATTTCCTTCAATCTGGAACTTTTTTTGGGCAAGATTAACAACACGAGAATATTTATCACAAGTTTTTTGGAATAATTCATCAAATATTCCTAAATCATCGTTTCCCAATAACCCAAAATAATAAATCCCCTCTGATTCAAATTGTGAGAAATATTCATCGAGAAAACCAGTAATAAATTTATCTTGATGTAGCAAATTTCCCCTAAAAGGGAGCATATCCCCTCCATTTATTACTACATCAACTCTTAATGAGCTTGCTATTTCAAAGATTTTATTGTGCTTCCATTTAATCCCATGTATATCGGTTACGAATAACAATTTCATGAATCTTTTTTCCTCAAATGATATATCCGTATACTTAACACTACTATGAATACCAAACTTATAGGAAGAATATAGAGCCATGGGATAATCGGAGTTGTCGAATCGTGTTCAAAATAGATTCTAATTTCATGATAACTGTGTTGGTATTCAATATGAATTAAATACTCATTATCACTTTCAAATAATACAAATGGGAGAGGAATTCCATCAATAGATGCTCCATGAGGTCTAATCAATATTGCTTTGGGAATTAAAATATCACAATATCCTCTCGTTCCAGTTCTTCCATAAATTTCAAAACTGATATCATTCCGAGTATTGTTAAATCGAAGACCATAATCAGAAGAATTAGATTTTATAGTAATATTATAGGGAGTATCTTCTTTTATTATTAAATAATTAGTCTTTGTTGAAATTAAAGGCTCAATTTGAAACATTTTTGCATCATCCCAACTTTCACAGGTTCGCTGAAGTGACCAAATATAATCTCCATCCCAAGCAATTGCCCATGTACCATCAGCTACAGGATATATTTGCCCTACCCTTTGCCAATCATGAGTATATTTGGTTAGATTTCCTCCACCAGTAACTCCCCAGAAATGTGAACCTGTCCACACTAAACCTCCACTTATGCCTTCTCCTGGAATATCAATCTCTTCTATAATTGCTCCTGTTTTATTTATCTTCCTCACTAAAGCACCTCCTCTACTAGGGATATAAAGAAATTCTCCGTCAGAAGTTAACCCTTGTATACCACCTTCCTCCTTTTTGGGTAGATCAAATGAATCGATTATATTTATAGCATTTCCAGAGAGATTAAATTTGAAAATTTTAAGCTGACTATGATCATAGCCAAAAAAGTATTCACCATCCCATGCTAATCCTCTTCCATTTTCAATTACATTATTTTGAATTTCAATATAAGCCCCTGTATCTGGATCCATCCTTATGAAGTTTTCTGCAAGACCTAATGATATATTCCAAAAATCAAATCGCCAAAGATAGCCCATTGCATACTCTAATGCCCACCCAAAGCTTAATCCCTCTCCGATCCTTTTTACAACCCTTCTAGTTTCATCTAATTGGTCGTAGACATAAGGGTATAGATCCTCTTGATCACCAGGTTTATAACCTAAAGTATAATTTTTCGTATCCTGATAATCAAAAACAGGAATTGGTAATGTGATTACAGTTCCATTATCATTATTAATCAGAGTTACATTTGAATTTGGTGTTACAGTAACTCTTGGATAAGGCAATGATGGATCAAAAATATTTTCCTCTAAAGTTGCATTTGTGTGAGCAGCAATCGACACAATATCACCACTATAATTAGCAATGTAGTTTCTTTTAAGATAAACTTCAGAATTTTCCGAATGAAAGGCTACAGTTCCATTTTTAAAGATATTCCTAGTAACATTTGCATTATTAAACTGTTCTAAAGCAATCTCATGATATCCATTACCATATAATGTGTTATTTACATACTCCACATTGGAATATTCCGCATAAAGTCCCTCTGTATTAACCCATCTAACTATTGAATTAGCAACTATCGATTCAGAGTGAAACTGCACAATTCCAACAAGCCCATACTCTACAATAGTATAATTAAATATAGAATTTGTAGTTCCATTCATATAGATTCCATCCCAATCCCCATTAATTGGTGGTTCAGCATCAGAAGTAAACCAAATCTGCTGATCCGGTGTTCCTTGTGCCTTAATAGTTCCAGCAATAAAAATGCTTAACCGTGCTTCAGGTTCTTTATACCCCCTATAATTTTTAAATTTGATAACTGTTCCAGGTAAAATAGTGAGTGTAACACCCTTAGAAACTACAATACTTCTCGTCACAAGGATATTTCCGCTCCATGTCTCATCACTATTTATTGTTTCATTTTTTAGCTGTATCGTAGATATTCTCAATTCATTTTCTGTATTAGAATTTTCATTTAATATCCCTTCATTATTGTTATTGAGATCATTATACGAATATCTGTAAAGAAGATTATCAGCAATAATTAAACCAAAAAGGCATAAAAATATAAAAGAAATTCCTTTAGATGATTTTAACATTTTAAAACCCTTATTCAAAATGTAAATAATTATATATATCTCCCCTTTATATAAAAATCCTAATTTTTAATTTAAAAGACCAATTATAATCTCCTTAATATATTTGATTAAAGGATTTACAATACATCATATCTATATTCGGAAAAAAATTGATTAATAATGATAAGAGATTACTAGAATTATATAATCTCTTAATAAGTGGAGAGTATTTACAATATGATACAGTGTCTTTTCTGAATTTCATCAAAATTTTAAGATTAATAAATTGCTGTAGAAAATTTTCAAATTGTGTTAAAAAGTCTCACATTGCATTATCATCCTTTTTAGGAATATTAGAATTTTTACAAAATGTTAATATTATTAAATTACAGAAAAATAGCCAAATCCAAATTCAAAATAATGAAATTTTTGATTTAATTTATCATAGTCCCTCTCATAAAAGAATCTTTTTTAAGTTAGTAAGAAAAATCCCTCGAAAATATTATTTTATTAGGAAACAACACTTCTTATCAAAAAGTAGTCTTCTTAAACTTTTCAGGCCAAATTTTAAATTAAATCCTTTAAGTTTTCAACTTCCTTGTTCGGTAAGAACTTCAATAAACAGAGCTCAATTAATTTTAGAAAATGTTCAATTTAAGACTCAAAAAGCTTTATTTATTGGAGATGACGATTTAATCAGTATTTTATGCAAATACATAATCCCAGAATTACCAATAACTATAATTGAAATTGATGGTAGAATAACAAAATTACTAAAAGAAATTGCGGAAAAAATGAGATTCAAAAATTTCGGGGTTTATAACTTAGATTTTAAGGACTTGAAGGAAGAACCTGATCTTCTGAAAGAAAAGTATTCTATAATCCATTTAGATCCTCCATATGAAGAAACAGAATTGAAGGATTTTTTAAATATTATAGGAGAAATTTTAGATGATAAAATTATTCAAATCTTTCTGAATGGACTATACGACGATAATTCTCAAGCAATAATTAATCAATTTGTAAGTAAGAACAATCTGAACATCTCAAAATATTATAAATCTTTTAATTCCTATCCTTTTAAATCATTAGATTCAAAAATTCTAAAATATTTTAAGAAAGAGATAAAAATCGATAATAAAATGAAATTTAGAGAAAAAAATTTAAAGAGATTAGAAGTTACAAGTGATCTTCTGTTGATTGAAAAAGGATGGATTGGAGATACTCAATCATTTAGTACCAATTTAAAAAAAGAGAGATGAGAAATGCATTATAAAACTAAAACTGTACTGCATTCAGTAAAATTAAAAATCATTACTGAGAAAATTTTAGAAGATTTTTATTCTGAGTTTAATCATATCGAAATTATTAAAACTCGAAGTTTTGGGAAGATGCTCTTTTTAGATAATGAAATTCAACTTTCTGAATTGGATGAATTTATCTATCATGAGTTATTTTGTTTCCCAGCTTTATTCAGTCACCCGGATCCAAAAAAAATTTTAATTATTGGAGGAGGAGATCTATTTTTAGTAAAACAAATATTAAAATTCCCTGAAATTGAGCGCCTAGATCTCATAGAATTAGATTCTTATGTGATTAAGTTTTGTCTTAAACATTTCAAACCTCTCCTTGGAAATATCAATAAACATCCAAAATTAACCATTAAAATACAAGATGGATATCAATTTATACAAGAAGCAACAGAGGCATATGACATTATCTATATTGATCTACCAGATGATAAGAAAAACTGTAAATTTGTATTTGAAGATAACTTTTATAAGGACACTAAAAATATCTTAAATCCGGGTGGTATTCTTTCAGCTCAGACGGGAAATGGAGACAGTTTTTACTACTCCATTAGATCAAAAAAGATACGAAAGATCCTCTCAAAAGAGAATCCAAAGAGTTTTATTGAATATTTCAAATTATTTACTAAATTTTTTAAACATTCTTTTCAATATCGTCAGTATATTCCGTCTTTTTTTGGACAATGGTCATTTACTCTTGGTTCAAATAGTACTGATTTCAAAAGTATTAGTTATGAACAAATTCAGAATCATTATTGCAAGATTAATAATAATACTCTCTATTATTCTCCAGAATATCATAAAAGTTTACAGTATCAACCGAAAATAATAGAAAATGTAATTTCTCCGATTAATAAAGTAAATTTAATTTAAATCTTTTTTATATAACCCTTTAAAACCCTTAGAAGAACATCTGATTTCTTTGGGGTATAATTTTTAGAATGACTACACGTTAATAACGTAAATGGTTCATTACTTTTGTAATCTGATAATTGAATGAACTCGACAGGAATTTGTGGTTCAAAATTAGAAGTTTTTATTTCTATATCAAATCCTTTCTTTAACAATTCTTCTTTATCAAATTTTTTTAACTGAATGAAACCACTTTCATAGTCAAAATCTTTAAAATAAACATTTAATAAATCAATTTCCCATTTCGGATGAATCACAAAAGTTAATTTATTTACCCATCGACAAGCTAAAGCAAATGCTAAGTAATTTGCTTCATTTATTCCATATAAGAGAGACTCATCTGGATAGATGCGTTCTTCAATTGATTTATGTAACAATTCACTTGTAATGTACATCCAACCCCAATCAGCAAATCCGATATCAGAATGTGCATCAATATGTATGATGTCAAATGGGACTTCAATTTTTTTTTGTATTATCTGTTCTCTCCAAAAGAAAAATGCTTCATGATGTTCTTTTACAATCCTTCCATTTAACGGGTCTTCTTTTGATAATAAACACCTATTTTCAAGGAAACTCATAAATGCATTCTTACTCCACGGATAATATTTCTTCTTTTTTAAACGTTTATCATCTTCTCGTGAAACACTAACCTTATTTAAGAAAAAATCTAAATCAATATCCAGTATTCTATCCATAACATTATGATTTAATTATATTAACTCGATAATAACTTATTAAATATTAACTATTAAATATCTTTATAACATAATTGATATCAATATTAGATAAGATTTTTACATCTCCTAAGAATGATAATAAGTCATCATTTAATTATTCAGATTTACTGGATTGCTATTTTTTCTATTTCTATGCTTTTTTTTGTTAGAAGGGTAGGACGAGCATTTAGAAGAGTTCATAGAAGGGTGGGCAGGAGAGTAGGTCGAACATTTAGGAGGGTTCCAAGAAAAATTGAAAGGACATTTAGAAGAGTCAATAGATACCAAAGACAATTTTCTAAGACTGATCCAACAGTTTTTAACTCAATACAAAATGCTACTTCCAAATCTATGAAAGATTATTTAGATAAAAATGAGTGGGTTAAAGAAAAAGACTTGAAAAATAAAATAAAAAATAGAGTAGCAATTGAAATCGAAAAAGATGTGCAAGAAAGTCCCATGAGGGACATGCGCTCCCTCATTGAAAACACGATTGATGAAACAATTAATCTGGCTTTGCTAAATGAAGTAAAAAATAGGGGAGATCAACTAAAAATTACTAATGGCTTTTCTTTTGGCAAACTTTTCTGGCGAATAATTTTTCCTCTGGTTATGGCAGCTTCTGTAGCAAGTTTAAATTTTATATATCCAGACAAAATTCCACCCGGGAATTTAGTCGTTTCCGTAATCCAACAACCAGGTCTTCCTCCTATTGTAGATCCCATCCAACTTATTCAATCTATGTTAATTAATGGAGTTGTTTATGGAATTGGAACCTTGATCTTGGTAGGTTTAATAATATTAATTAGGAGAAGATAAAAATAAAACACATAGATTGATGAAATAAAATCTATCTTGTATGATAAAAGTATTTTAAAGATTTATTAAGACAAAGCACATATCAATATTTTTATGATCCAGTTGTCGGTATTACATTTCAAATCGCAAAAAACTGTCTAGTCAAAAAAAAAAGAAATAAAATTATTTAATTAATCCAATTCCAAAATCTTTACATTTTGGTAGATCTTCTTCAACAATGGGACCTTTCATACCACCAACTTTTATCGATAACCCTGAACTTGCTCTCATTAAGTCTGGCATAGTTTTATTGATTTGGTTTTCCATTTTCTTAACTGCTTTTTCAAAATCTTTAGTCATATAAGTATCAAATACCGCATATGCGTTTACTTTTAAGCGTGCTTTTGAAAGATTTTTAATGAATTTTTTCACTGAACTTATATGAGCACCCATATGGTTTGGGGAGCCAATTAAAATCAAATCATATGTTTCCTCTTTATCCAAATCGATATCTTTTACATTCTCGATTGTTATTTCATTCCCTTCAGGAGTATTAATACCTTCAGCAATTAGTTCGCCCACTTTTTTGGTATTACCATGTTTTGTATCATATGCAATTAGAACTTTCATTTCAACCACTTTTATAAAGAATCTATTTTTATATTTAAGAATTTCTTTTACTTTTTTGGAATATATAATGTTCTATTAATAAAAAAGCAAGCGCATACATACCATATATCGCAAAGGAAGTTATAAACCATATTGGAAATCCGAAAATATTTATCGCAGGTGGATTTTGATAATAATAAATTCCCAAAGCTGCTGCTGTTGGGTCCATTAGGACTTGAAAAAGAATTCCATATAAAGACACTACAACTGAAACAATGACAATGTCTCTCATAGACAAATCAGTTCCTTTTGTTTTTTTAAGAGAAAACCGCGCTAACTCAAAAATAACAATAAATACCGTAAATATTGTAATTATATCGTTAACTAAGAAAAAGTTGTTTCCTATATCCAGATCTGTTCCCAAATCTGCTATGGAGTAAGAACCTGTGAGAATGAGTATTAAAACCAAAGAAGAAAGACATAAATTAGTGATTATTGTCGTTTTTATTCCATATGTCTTAATACAATAATAATAAACTGCTATTAAAATATAGATCTTAATTACTAGGTTAAAGTAAAAATAAATAATACCAGCCAAATCAATCCCTCATCCTTCGAATTAGGGTTATTATTAATGGAATTAAAGCTAATGATCCTGAAATTAATAATATGTCAAATCTTTGTACTAATACAAGAAAGATAAAATCTAAAATAAGTGTGGCAGTGTATCCAATAATGATTAAATCAATTTTATTCATAATTATCCTTTTTTGGGTCTTAATGAATTAGTTTTATCGTATTTGAACATAGCTTTTCTAATTCTCTCTGCTGCTTTACTTGGATTCTTCGTACGAGTAATTCCTCCACCAATTATTATAATATCCAGCGGATAAATTAATAACTTAGATATATCTTCTTCCCGAATCCCCCCAGCTATTGCTAATCTTGGATGATCTTTTATCCTTGCTACGGATTCTAACTCATACAACGGAGCTCTTCGTGAAGCTTGGCTATCTAAGCCGCTATGTACGAGTGCATAATGTAATTTAGTTTCTTTATAATTTAGATCTATAATACCCGCTAACCTAATTGCAGGTGATCGAGACATAATAAGATCAGCCATGATCTCTACGTGAAAATCATATGCGGCACGTAATGATTCTTGAATTGTGTCATCATAAGCATCTGCAAGTATTGTAATAATATTAGCTTTCGCTTTAGCGGCCATCTTTACTTCAAGATATCCTGCATCTGCGGTTTTTAAATCTGCGCATACTAACTTATCAGGGTGAGCATCCTTTAGTGCTTGAATCGCTCTTACACCTTCGGACTTTATTAAAGGTGTTCCTGCTTCCAAAATATCTACAAAAGGAGCTACTTCCTTTGATAATGCCAACGCATCATCAATACTTTCAACATCTAACGCTACTTGTAGACGAGGAATTTTTATTTCCTTTTTTTGTGTTTGGACTAGATTCATTCTATAAAATATTCACCATTCTTCTAATTTTAATGTGTAAATTTAGTATAATTAAATTTATCCCTTAAAATTTCAATTAAAAACTATTCTTTTCTACGAAAATATTAAATGTTTAAGAAACATGTTCGAAATTATTTTTATTTATAATTGGTAATTAGCTTTATTTAATAATTTAATCATAAATTACGAGGTGAAATATAAAATGATGCCAATTGGACCTTTAATGAAAGAACATAGATTAATTGAAAAAATGATCCTCCACATGAAGAATGAGATTGAAAAAATGAAAAAATATGCTAAAGCAAATCCTTTATTCATTGATATTGCTGTTGATTTTATCAGGATGTATGCTGATAGAACCCATCATGGAAAAGAAGAAGATATACTTTTTAGAGATCTTGATAAGAAAAAACTTTCTCCTAATCATGCCAAAATAATGGGAGAACTTGTAGAAGAGCATATATGGGCAAGAAATACAGTTGGTAAGTTAGTTGATGCTAAAAATCAATATGTAAAAGGTAATGTAAAATTATTAGATGACATAGTAAATTTGATGAGTGAATTAGTTGAATTTTACCCTAAACATATTGAGAAAGAAGATAAGCATTTTTTTATCCCAGTTATGAAATATTTCGATGGAGAAGAACAGGAAAATATGCTTTTAGAATTTTGGGATTTTGATAAAACTCTAATTCATGAAAAATATCAAAAAGTTGTCGAGAATCTTCAAAATAAATGATAATATTTTTTTTTTACTATATTTTATAAGAATAAAAATAAAATGTTTTGATTATATTCATTCAATTATGAGTGAAAGTGTAGTAGAAGAACCAAAGATGCCTGTACTCTTTATGGGACATGGCTCTCCGATGAACATTATATCTGATAATAAATTTACTCAAGATTTGAAAAATTTGGGTAAAAATTTACCAAAACCAAAAGCAATTTTAGTTGTCTCGGCTCATTGGTTAACTTCTGGAACAAGAGTATTATGTACCAGAAATCCTAAGCTCATATACGATTTTTATGGATTTCCAAAAGAACTCTATGAAATTAACTATCCAAGTCCCGGCTCCCCAGAATTGGCGAATCTTATATGTGATGCTCTTAAGGCTTATGATGTGAAGTGTGATTACGAATGGGGCTACGATCATGCCTCTTGGTCAATTCTTAAACACATATATCCAAATGCGGATATTCCTGTCATAGAACTTAGTTTAGATTATGGTTTTAATAGATGGAACTTAAAGCCGATTGAATATCATTATCATTTGGCAAAAAACTTATCATTCCTCCGTAAGAACGGAGTTTTAATTATTGGGAGTGGAAATATTGTTCATAATCTAGGAATTATTGACTACAAAGTTGAAGCTCCAATAATGGAGTGGGCAAAACAGCTTGATGAGAGAGTTAAACAAAACTTATTAAATCAGAATCATCAAAAATTGATAGAATTTAAAAAGATGGGTGATGTAGCTAAAATGGGCATTCCTACTTGGGATCATTATCTTCCACTAATTTATACGATAGCTTTACAAGAAAAAGATGAAAAGGTAAAATTTGTTCATGAAGGATTTCAACACGGCTCTGTTTCAATGAGATGTGTACAAATCGGATAATTTTAATAATTATAGTATTTCAAACTTGAAATAAAAGAATAATCTTATTATTGTAAACAATATAGATTTAATAAAAAATGAAAATTAACTTTTTAGGAACAAATGGTTGGTATGCAACAGAGTTGGGAAATACTACTTCCACTTTAATCTCTACCAATAATTATTATATTTTATTTGATGCAGGCGACGGAATATACAAAATTGATCAATTTATTGATCAAGAAAAACCAATTATTCTGTTACTTAGTCATGTTCATTTGGATCACATAATAGGACTTCATGTATTTGCAAAATTCCATTTTAATCAAGCGATTAAGATTTATGGCTACAAAGGAACAACTAAGGCATTAAACTTAATTATTAATCAACCTTACTCATCCCCATTTGCAAGATTACCAATAAATATCGAGATATTTGATTTAGATGAAGGAAAGCATGATTTAGGGTTTCCAGTCACCTGTAAACTTCTGGTTCATGCAGATCCATGCTTAGGATATAGATTAAAATTAAATAACAAAATTATTACGTATTGTACTGACACTGGTCTATGCCCTAATTTATTCGAACTTACTAAAAATGCCGATATTTTTATTACAGAATGTTCATACAAACCAGGTCAAGAGGAATGGGGATGGCCACATCTTAAACCCGAAGAGGCTGCTGAAGTAGCATTGAAATCAAAAGTGAAGAAATTAATTCTAACCCATTTTGATGCCAGTTTTTATGGAACTATAAAAGATAGAAAGCAAGCAGAAGAAAAAGCAAGAGAACTATTTCCTGAAACAATCGCTGCATTTGATGATTTAGAACTAACAATAGATTAACTTTATCTTTTCATTTTTAAAGAAATCAATAAAAGCAAAAAATCTAATTAACAACATCTTCTTTTAGAACGAATTGAACTTGGTTTTATTTTCGCTTCTTCCTTCTTTGTATCATTAATATTAGTTAGTTCATTACCACAAAGATCACAATACTTTTGATCTTGTTTATCTATACTAGCACCACAATTTGAACAATAAATTTTAATTTCCTCCTTTTTACCAAACTAATCTTAATTGCTAATTAAACTCAAAAAATAATAATTTATCTATAACGTTTAATAAGGAAATTATGTAATTGATTTTAAAATTTTACATTTCTTATTTGGTTGGTTCTATGAGGTTAAATAAATCCCTTGCAAGTTTTTTCATAATTGGAACATGACCTTCCGTTAGAATTTGGTTAGCAATGACGATTGCTGGTGGAGTTAGCTCCCCATATTTTTTAATATTGTCATTCAGATAAATATCTTCATAACTTACTTCAATTTTTTCTTTAAATTCTGGTATCGATGCAAATATTCGCTCGATAATATTCATTGTTTTGCAACACTTAGCACAATAGTTTTCTTCTTCACTTTTTAACAAAACATGCATTACTATCTTAGAAATTGTTAATCCCTACTTCCTTAATTTTTCATTTTAACTTGAATTATAAAATGATTTATCTAATAAATGATTTTTTATAAAAACTCTTGAATTTATCTTTCTATTGACAGTTCTAGATTCATCATTCTGAATAATCACGAATTAAAAAATAAAATCCATATGCTTGTCTACTAGTATACGAATACCAATAATATTAAGAAAAAATATTAATCTCGTTCTCCAAAAGGAGACCCCTGTAGTCTTGTATATTTACTTGGTTGAAAACAGCCTTTTTTAAAACGGGTTTTAACGACTTCTTATCAATATTTTTTCCTAGAATTAACACTCCAACTAGATGATCATCTTTCATAATAAATTTCCTACACGTTTCTCTCTCGAAAGAAACGAGTGAAATTTCATCAAAATTTTTCTTAGAATGAGTAATTCCCACTGCTATAGCCGTAAATCCAAAAATTTTAATACTTTGAACGGGAATTGTCCCTTCATATATTTTTTTTCCACCAGTCATATTTATAGCAGCTATTTTTCCTTGCTTTTTTGCATTTCCCCATGTTGGATGAATTATTGGTTTTTCATGAAGAGGATCATATATTTGGGCAACATCACCAGCAGCAAATATATTTGAAAAATTAGTCTTCATATACATATCTACCAAAACACCGTTATCTAAGTTAATACCTGTATCTCTTAGAAAGTTTATATTAGATTTCATTCCAATTGTAATAATTGCTAAATCTGTAGGAATTTCTCTTCCACTTTTCAAAACTACAGAATTTACCTTATTATTTTGACCTTTAAATTCAAGAATTTCTTCATTAAGATAAATTTGAATTCCATTTTCTCTGATTTTTTTCTCTACAATTCGAGCAATCTTTCTATCGAAACCAATTGGCCATAAATGTGATGCTTTTTCAATAATTGTTATATTTAAACCAATTTTTTTAAAATTTTGAATTACTTTCATAGCAATAGCTCCCCCGCCTACTATGACAGCATTTTTGGCATTACAAGCTTGTTCAGCGACTTTTTTAGCATCATCAAGGTTATAAAGTGTTGAAACACCCTCCAAGTCAGCTCCTTTCCATGGTAATAAGATTGGATGCCCTCCTGAAGCAATTAAAAGAAAATCGTAATAGAAAATCATCCCATCTTTTAATAAGATCTTGTTTTCTTCAGGAACAACTTTTTCAACTTGACCATAAATAAATTTAATTTCATTCTCATCATAAATTTTTTTACCTTTTAAAAAAAGATTATCTTCAGAACAACTGTTTGAAATTAAATCGACAATTTTACTCCGTTTGTAGAATTGATAATTTTCAGCAGAGATTAATATAATTTCTCCATTTGAGTCTATTTTCCTTATCTCTAACGCTGCTGTAGCCCCAGCAGGACCTCCACCGATAATAATATAACGATTAATCATCATTATTGATTCGCTTTAGGGTTTATTTTTTATTTTATTCATTCAGAATACTAATTAAACTGAAAGATTAAAATCTAAGGATTAAGAAATATTAAATTACTCTAAATATGAATTTCAAAACTAACTTAAATTGAAGAAAATAAAAATAAAATATAAATTAGTCAATTTGTATGATAATTTAAAAAAACTTATTTATTAACGCTTCGACTAAATTTCTACTACTTTGATTTTCAGCATTCAAGAGCATCATTCTATTTATCATTATTCTTGTTAATATTTCAAATGATTCTTTAACATTTTCACCCGTTTTGCTAGAACATTCAATAAATTCCTTTAGTTCCATTGATCTTGCAGCATTTTTTCCTTCACTCCAAGAAATTTCCCTGTAATCATCTAAATCTGATTTTCCCCCAATTAATACAATCGGAAAATTTTCTTTTGTTCTCTGTATTACTGATAACCAATCAACTATATGCGAAAAGGAAGAGTAATCTGTTATATCATACATTAAAATCCCGCCTAAGGCACCATAAATATATTGAGGGAATATGAATCGAAATCTTTCTTCCCCAGCAAAGTCCCAGATTAGCAACTTTACTACTTTTCCATCGATTTCTAATTCCTTAGTTTCAAAATCAACTCCAATAGTGTGTTGTGTATTTGAGACAAAAGTATTTGTCATGAATCTCTTTCTATATGTGGTTTTACCTGAACCTGAATCTCCAAAAATAACAACTTTGAAAATTGCATCATACATATTAATACAATTTTATCTCCTGTAATATTCTTGCTTTAAAATCCTTAATGTGTAATGCTTTTCTTACACATCAACCCAAAACGTTATTAATAAATATTTTGTAAATATACTATTCTTTGTTTAAAATAATGCAATGGTACATATAGCAACATTGATATTTAAATCTTTTTCAAATACTTTACCAATTTTTCATCGTCTGGGGGGTAATTAATGAAAAATTAGATTATAGATAAATAATTCGACTTTATTCCTTTTTGTCCCATGAATTGAAGGAAAATTCACTCATAAAGAAGAATTATTAAATTTAACACAAAATAAACAAGACTAAAAAAATTGAGATGAAAATTTTGTACATCGCTTTGATTTATTTATATTATTATTTTTGAAATGTAGAGAGTTTATCTTTAATCTTAAGCGCTAGGCAGGGAGGAATTTGCTTCAAAAGCGATCGTGGTAGGTTTTTTTTGAACTTTGAACTTTCTAATACAGTATCCAATTCTTCCTCATTTAAATATTCTAAATATCCATGGTTAATTAAATACATAAGTACATTAGGATAACCACTTTCTATTCTCATGGCAATTTCTTCTTTAAAAGCTCTCTTTGCTTCAGGATCCCCTATTTTAGCTAAAGCTTTTAATAAGGGAAACGCAAGAGTTCTATGTAAAAGGCGTGTATCATAGCCGAATTTTACCCAAGCTTGAATATTTGAATAATGCCACCAAAATTTTGTTTCAGGAGAAATTTTAAATTTACTTAATAACTTTCGATATTCTTGTCCTTGTAATGTTTCTTCGACTTCGTCAATAGATTTTATTTCACCATTATCTCTCGATTCGTTAATCAGGAGATCAAACACTAAATAATTACATTGATCAAACCTTTTTTCACCTATATAAATTATAGTTTTACCGTATTCTAATCTTAATGTTATAAATTCATTTATTTTAAATTTCGGGTATTTTAATTTAGGTATCACTACATCTGCATCGTATTCTAGCCTAAAAGGTGTACTTTCTTCAAATAGAAGGCTTACCATAATTTCAAATAGTTTTTCAACATTCTGTCCAGTTTTGGAAGAGACTTCTACGAAACCTGAAAGATTCTGATCTTCTGCTATTTGGATGCCTTGTTCTCTTGTTACTGCTCGATTCTCTTCTAAATGAGCCTTTGTTCCAACTAGCATTATTGGAATATTTCCAGCATGCTCTCGCATAATCTGAGTCCAAATAGGTAATTGATTAAGCGTGTTTCGATTAGTAATATCATATAGAAAAAAAGCACCATTTGCTCCTTTGCAATATTGACTCAAGAGAAATCGGAACCTTTCTTCACCCCCAAAATCCCAAATCTGTAGTTTAACCTTTTTTCCATTAAAAATAGTGGTCTTAGAATGGAAATCTGTCCCAATTGTCAATTTAAGATCTTCTTGGTAAAAGCCGGATATGTAGCGAATGGTTAAAGATGTTTTTCCAACTGTTTTATCTCCTAACATAATGATTTTGAAAGTATAATCATAACTCAATTTACTTACCCTGAATCTTTATTGTTTAATAGATTATTTTTAATCTTTTGTAATTTTAAAGCGTTTGAACCCAATATCAAAATTGGTGCATCAGTATAAAATTAGCAACTGACCATATAAACCAAACAACTCTCTCGCTTTTTCATTTAATATTGATAGAATTTAATTCTTTGTATCCAAAAAAGCCATCAAACCGGTGTTTGGTAAGATTATATATGATAAATATTCCTTAATTCAAAATAACTAGCTATAGCTAAATTAATTAAAAAAGATGGGCTTGCGATAATTTATTTCTCTTTTCTTAAAATCTTTGATATTTCCTGGCAAGCTCGTTCACATTCAAGGAAAACTAGCCCTAATTTCGCTTTTTCGGTTGTTGAAACTGCCAATACCGCCGCCTCAGCATCAAAAATCAATAAGTAACCATCTATTCCCTTAATAAAAATCTGGTTGAATACTCCTATTTCCATATCTACAACAGTTCTTTCTGATAAGGAAAGCAATGTGGCCACCATAGCGGCAATTCTCGTTTCATTATATCCTCTGGGTAATATAGAAAGAATTGGAAGCCCTTCTATAGTTGTTATTATTGCAAGTGTAATCTCTCGATTACTTGCTAAAACTTTTCTTAAAACAACTTCCAATTTTGCAGTGATAGTATCATCTTCAGGCATTATAATTAATTATATATCCTTGTTTTTACAGAATTGAAAATAAATACGGTCTCAAAAGAAATTTTCTTATAATTGTTACTTAGACTGATCATCTTAAAGAATTTCTATTTGCATATTAATAGATTAATGTTATTTTTAAATTAGATCAATTTCAATTGGATTTTAAAATATAAATACTAGCGATTTCATTATAATTATAGAATTTCTTTGAATATTTGTTAACTAGTATATAATCTGAACAAAAAATTAGACAGTTATAATATTTAAATGGTGAGATGTCATAGAGATTATAAAAAACAATATCAAAGATAATGAAATCATAAAATGGGAAAGACTCCATATTGTAAATTATCGAAAAAAAATAATTAAATCCTTTATCCTTGCGATTTCCCTTATAAGTGGACTTATGACTCTTGTTGGGCTGTTTTTTTGGTATGTTCCGAGCTGGGGTGGTACTTTTTATCTTTTATGGACAAATATCGAAGTACATCCTCTAAGTATTTATTGCATCATCTTATCGATATTCATTACTGGCGCTGTAGTGGCAATCGCTTACGCTATAAGGTTATTTAAACGAAGTCTTCGAAGATTAGGCTTAAAATTTGCCGATTTACAATCATACGATCAAATTCATATCATTACCAATGAACGCTGGATTCAAAAAGATTTTAGGTCTCTTTTATATTCTGGAGAAAATAAATTTCCACATGGAGCCATTTCACAAACAAAAGATATGGTTTTTATTGAACTAAAAAATATTAAAAAAGTAACTGTCACCAAAATTAGGTCTAATTATAATATTGCATTTCACTTTAAACCTATATTTGGACTAAATCAAACTCCCACTTTTAATGTAAAGTTCAAATTTAACGATTATAAGGAACTCAAGAACGTATTAATTGAAATAATTACATTAGAAATATTAAAAGATTGAAAAAATATAGAATCCCAAGAAAAAGTTTCTAAATATATAATAAATTATTATTTTTTTCAATCAAAAGTATAGTTTTCTTATTAACACTAATTCTATGCATCTTTTCACCTTTCTAATAAACTTATATAAAAAAATACATTAAAACCTTATAATTACAAAAACTGTATAAGCCTTTTTTAGTGATGCTAAATTGCCAAGTGTTAAAGTTAATGATATTAAAATTTATTACGAAATTCATGGAGAAGGATATCCGTTTGTCCTAATGCGTGGGCTTAGTAGCTCACTAAATAGTTGGCCGCCTTATAGCATTAAACAATTTTCCAAAACTTTTAAAACAATATTATTTGATAATAGAGGTGCAGGAAGAACGGATATACCAGATGGAAAGTACTCGGCTAAAATGATGGCAGATGATACGATTGGTCTAATGGATTCGTTAGATATTAAAGAGATGTATTTATTAGGTTTTTCAATGGGTGGATGCATCGCTCAAGAAATTGTATTAAATTACCCCATTAGGGTTACAAAATTAGTCCTTACTTCTTCTTGGTGTGGTCCTCCACATGGTATTCCCCCCATTCCTGAGAAAAATCCATTTCCGAAAATGGTACCATTATTAAAAAAGGCTAAATACGAGAAAATGGCTAAAATTTTAACCAATTCTTTATTTCCAGAGAATTACAAAAAAAACAATCCAAAAATTATCGAAAAAGTAATTAAAAACTATATGGATAATGCACCTTCCCTTAAAGGATTTGAAGGTCAATCAGCATATGTAGATTCTTTTGATACTTATGAAAGATTATCAGAAATAAAAATTCCAACATTAATTTTACACGGAATAGAAGATGTAATATTACCTGTTGAAAATGCCAAAATTTTAGCTGAAAGGATACCTTCAGCAGAATTAATGTTGTTTGAAAACACAGGACATGGAATGAATATACAAGAGAATAAACTTTGGACACAAAAAGTGTTAGAATTTTTAAAAAAAGAATAATTGAAAAAAATTTTAATCCTAAAAAAAAGAAAGAGATGGAATATATATGAAGGATTGGAGGGATGAATATTCTCAAAAAATTATTTCAAAAGAAAAAGCAATCTCAAATATAGTTTCTGGAAATAGAGTCGTTTTTGGACACGCTGCTGGGGAACCAATTGTTTTGGTTGATGAATTAGTTAGACAAAAAGATCGGCTTCAAAATGTAGAAATAGTCCATATGGTACCTCTCAGAGAATGTGAATATTGTCTACCTACGATGAAAAACCATTTCCATCATAATTCTTTATTTGCGGGGGCAGGAACACGACAAGCAATCAAGGAAGGAAGAGCAGATTATACTCCCGTATATTTTTCAGAAATTCCACGCCTTTTTAGAGAAAATATATTACCTGTAGATGTTGCATTGATTCAACTTGCTCCACCAGATGAAAAAGGTTATATGAGTTTTGGAGTGTCTGTAGATTATACTGTTCAAGCAGCTAAATCTGCAAACATCGTAATTGCCGAAGTAAATAAACAAATGCCAAAAACTAATGGTGTAAGTATTCCTGTTTCTGAAATAGATTATATTATAGAGACTAATAGACCCCTAATTGAATTAGCTCCTCCAAAAATTACTGATATTGAGGAGAAAATTGGGCAAAATATTGCTTCATTAGTTCCAGATCAAGCAAATCTCCAGCTAGGTATTGGTGGGATCCCAGATGCAGCCTTAAAATTTCTTCAGAAAAAACGAGATTTAGGAATTCATACTGAAATGTTTTCTGATGGTGTTGTTGATCTCTATGAAAAAGGAGTTATAACTAATAAGTTTAATAATGTGAATCCGGGTAAATTTACTGCAACTTTTCTAATGGGAACTAGAAAACTCTATCAATTTGTTGATGATAATCCTGAGGTTGAAATGCACACGGTTGATTATACTAATAATGTTATGATCGCTGGAAAGGTTAATATGCTAGTTTCAATTAATTCGGCACTAGAAGTAGACCTATTTGGTCAAATTTGTGCCGATACTCTCGGTTATCAGCAATATTCTGGCGTTGGAGGTCAAGTAGATTTTGTGCGCGCTTCGAGTTTATCCCCAGGAGGAAAGTCTATTATTGCATTACCCTCAACAAACAAGGGTGTGACCATTAGTCGAATTGTACCCAAATTAAATGAAGGTGCATGTGTAACTACTTCACGCAATGACGTTCATTACATCGTGACTGAATATGGGATTGCTGATTTACGCGGCAAAACAAGTCGTGAGCGAGCAGATTTATTAATTAATATTGCTCATCCAGATTTTCGTGATCAACTCAAAAAATATTACAATCAACAATTTAATATTTAAATTCTTTCATTTTTGATTTCTTAAATTGTCATTATTTATGCTTGACTAATTAAAAATCTTTATTTAAGTAATGATTATTTTCGCAAATTTGAATAAAAAGAATTTTAATTATGCATCATTAAGTTCATTGAAAATAAAATCGGTAAGAAAATGATTGAGAAATCAACTCTATTAAATCTCGTCAATGAAAACGGTACTCCCTTAATTGTAATAGATCATAACTTATTAAAAGCAAACTACTATAAATTCTGCAAGTATCTCCCAGATGTAAAACCATTCTACGCAATAAAAGCTAATCCCGAGTCAAGAATTGTACAAACTTTTTACAATTTAGGTTGTGGATTCGATGTTGCTTCATGGGAAGAATTTATGATTGTATATGATATAATCGAAGGAAATCATGAGGATAAAAAAACTTTCATCAATGAAAACGTTATTTATGCTAATCCTGTAAAAAGAATCGAATCACTAAAGAAACTAAAAGAATATTCTATCCGAATGACATTCGATAACTATATCGAAGTTGATAAGATTGCGAAATATTGTGAAAATAGTCGTTTAATTTTAAGAGTGGATGTTCCAAACATTGGCTCAGTTGTAGAACTCTCTACTAAATTTGGAGCGAATCCTAAAATTTGCTTGGATTTAATCAAGCATGCAAAAAAGTCAGGATTCATTGTGGAGGGATTAAGTTTTCATGTTGGCAGTCAATGTAGCAATTTTGATAATTATATCCAAGCATTTCAAATTGCTCATAACATTTTTGAACAAGCACAAGACATGGGACAAGAATTAACTTTTTTAGATATAGGAGGTGGTTTTCCCGTGCCTTATGATGAAAATGTCCCTCCCTTTGAAGCCTTAGCTAAAATCATTAATAATAATATCTCCCAATATTTTGATCCCTCTAAAGTAAACATAATCGCTGAACCTGGACGTTTTTTTGTAGCAACTACCGCCGTTGCTATAGTAGAAATTAACGGTAAAGCGATAAGAAACGATAAAGTCTATTATTATGTTAATGATGGTGTGTACAATACCTTTTCTGGTGTAATTTTCGACCACATCCAATATCATTTTAAAGCTTTTAAAGAAGGTGCATTAAAGGAATCTGCCGTTGTAGGCCCAACATGCGATGCCTTAGATAAAATTTCTCTTAATGAACAATTACCTGATTTAAATATCGAAGAATTACTCTACTCTGAAAATGTAGGAGCCTATACTAATGCTTCCGCTACCCATTTCAATGGTTTTCCACCCGCAAAAGTTATTCATATAAATACATAATTTTCCTCAATTTTTCAAACTACTCATATATGAATAGCTGATCCTAACATCCTGGATTATATTAGAGTTCATTGATTTTCTATAACTAAAGATTCAATGGCTAGATTAGTTTCGATTTAAGCTTTAAATTGAAATTTTGAATATATACTTCAACATATAATTGCTAAATTGCACACACCTCTAAAAAATGATATTTACTGGTAAATTTTAGATCAACTTTTAATGAGTTCTTTGACAACAAAAAAAAGCATGATTAAGTTCTAACTTTGGCAAGAAGCGCTATCGTTCCTTTTGTTGAGCCGCCTCCCCCTCCAGGAGGTTTAAATATTCTTTGATATGGGAAAAATCCTCCTTCATCATCATCCCTTTTATGGCCACACCACTCACAAATCTCTTGACCTTTTGGAATAATTTTCCCGCAGTAGGAACATCTCGATTGAGTCAAACTAATTTTATTCATTAATTTTTTTAGGATTAATAAATCCCTTTTATCTTGTATGTTTTGCAACACATTTTCGTCCAAATTCCATTTCTTTATAGCTTCATACCTCTTACTCAAATCTCCTAATAAATTGGGTAAATCAACCTCCCTAACTCCAAGATTATTTTTAATTTCTTGAATGCAATCTTTAATATCTTGACCTGTTTTTTGATCAACTTGGTGGAAGAGATTTTCTAATGCGTTTTTAAGAATTAATAAATATCGAGGATTAGCTCGTAAGGAAGCTCTCATTAAAAGCAATTTAGGGCTTTCTGAAATATTCATGCTCGAAAGTATGACTTTTTTACCTTCCGGAAGCCTTAAAACTTTTAGAAGGATATCCTCGATTATAGTTGGAAACTTAGAACTACACTCTATTAAAAACCTGGATAACATTTTCAGATTGGATGAAAGACCCTTAATAAGCTCAGTTGTCTCTATGATAGTTTTAAACTCAAAAACAGTAAAATATCTTAAATATGCTTGATTAAGGAGATACTGCACTACAGAAGGATATCCACTTTCAAGTCTCAGAGCAATTTCTTCTTTAAACACCTTACTCGCCAGCGGATCACCAGCTTTCGTTAATTCTCTCAATAACGGAAAAGCGATATTACTCATTAATATTCGTGTATCATAATCATGCTCAACCCATGCTTGAATGTTTGAACAATGCCCCCAAAATTCCTGTTCGGGAGTAATATCATGCATTTGATTTTGTACAGGTGCAGCCATAGGGCCTTGTACGATCCTATTTTGGAACACATGTTTGCTATATAAGTTGGCTGCCTCATCTATAGAATCAACCTCATCATATAAATGCACATCACTTTTTGGAATATTTAGGATTAAACGAATACATTGAATAAACCTCTTGCCATTAACATAGATGTAGGTCCTTCCGCCCATCAACTTTAGCGTGATATATTTATTTATCTGTTTCTGAATTGCAAAAGTTGATTTACCCGGAATAATTGAATTTATATTTGCATTTAACCAATCTGCTCCAAATGCATTCTTCTCTTTTTTTTCCAATTTCATAATACTTTAATTTTTATATATCCCAAATATTGACAAAAAAATCAAATTATATATATTTCACATTTGTTGATAAAGGTCGAAAACTACTCGATTCAATAAAGTAACTTCAGATTTATTAATTAGAAAAACTAATTTTAAACATTATTTCTCGTTTTTTAAAACTTTTGATATTTCGTGCGAAGCGCGTTCACATTCAAGGAAAACTAACCCTAATTTTGCTTTCTCTGTTGTTGATACAGCTAACACCGCTTCTTCAGCATCAAAGATTAGTAAGTACCCTTCAATACCCTTAATAAAAATCTGTTTAAATAGGCCTATTTCCATATCTACCACAGTTCTTTCGGATAAAGAAAGTAGTGTAGCAACCATAGCAGAAAGTCTCGTCTCATCATATCCTCGTGGCAATATTGAAAAAATTGGAAGTCCTTCAATTGAAGTAACTATCGCAAATGTTATCTCTGGATTACTTCTTAGTAATCTTTTTAAAATTCTTTCTAATTCCTCTGGGGAATATTTCTCTTTGGTCATAATATTTAGTTTTTATTTTCATTTACGCATTTCTGAGTTTATACTAATCCATTATAATAACTTCTTACTTTGTATAAATTTGCTCTATATTTCTTAATCTTTTCATTTGTTCAACGCTAACCGGTATCTCCTTATTTGGGTTATCATCTTTAACTTTTTTTAACAAGACTCGGCAAAATTCTAAAAGGAAATTAATATCTTGCGGTATTCGAATATAGTTATTCCCAGAATTACTCATTGTTCAATTTTGGATTTAAAAATTGTTTTGTATATTTAAGTATATACACTTGTATATTATTTGTATATCTACATATTTAAATGTTTTGGTCTAAGAATTATTAACATGTTTATCCCCACATATTTATATATGATAATATACAAATAATATACAGAATAATTTAGAAATATGAATATATAATTATTAAGATGAAATTATATGTTCATTTTAATCATAACAAATTGATACTCATAATTAACATTTATTTACCAAGAAAATACAGTGAAGAAAACTGAAATAAAGGGTGAGGTATAATCACTGAATTTGAACTGAGCAATAAAGATCGGATATTGAACATTCTTAAAACTCAATCATTAACAAGTAATGAAATAGCCAAAAAGCTAAGTTTAAGTAAGCAAGATACACGTACTTATCTCCTACGCCTAAAGAAACAGGAAAAGATTAAAACTCTTGGAAAAAGAGGAAGGCAATATATCTACACCTACAGAGCTCCAAAAGACTCTGAAAAATCTCATATTGATAGTAATATGCTAGTAGAAGTATTAAAAGATTATCTTGAGTCTGAACCAAGCTTTAAAAAGGAAGTTAAAAAGAAGATTGCTGAGCTCGAAGTGAAACTTAATACTATATACTCCAAAACAAATGAAACTTATGATGATATTGAAGAGGAACTTGAAATGCTACAACACATCGAACCTCCTGACAAGAAAAAAGGACAATCCGTAGAATATTTAACTAGACACTCATTTGAATCTCCTATCTTAGATAACCTTGACAATATCTTGGAAAAATTAATAGTATCCCTTCCAGAAGTAAACGCTGCAACCATTGTTTCCACTGAAGGTGAATTAATAGCTTCAGCTCTCCCTAAAGATGTTGATGAAATGACAATTTCTGTAATGCTAGCAGCACTTCTTTCATTAGCCGAAAGCGCAATAACTTTAATAAAGAGTGGTGACTTTGAACAATTATTTATTCAAGGAAGAGATGGATATCTTCTTGTTCTCCCTGCAGGACCCAATGCAGTATTATCTGTCTCAACCACGAGAGATGTAAGGCTCGGATTAATATACCTCGATTGTATGAAAGTCTCTGAGCAGATCGCAAAATTGATTTGAAATTAATACTAATCTATATTCTCATTTTTTAAGGTTCCAAAAGACTTAGAAAAAGTAAAAGTACGAGGGCTTTATATCATAATTTAAAACTTAAGTGTTTTAAGGAATTACATCAATTAATAATATAAAAATTAAAGGGTAATAAAATGGAATTT
>JBHLNW010000152.1:1565-5637 GCA_048941185.1 Promethearchaeota archaeon | reverse complement strand
TGCACTCTACAATCAAAAGCAGAATAAATATCTTGAAGGGGACACCATAAAATGTTAAATGAACATGTATCTTTATTATCTATCTTAGGATCCTCTATAGATGTCCATGCTTGAGTATTAATAATAGTTGCTAAAAAACTCATCAATTCTATTTCAGGAATATCGGGGAGAATTTCTATATTCTCGGCGATTTCTCTTCCCATTTCATATCCAGTTTTCATCAAAGCATTATTAACTGCTTTTTGACCTTCAATTCCAAATCTTGCTTCATTTTCTTTTAAGATATTAATAACAGCCATAGACATAAATAAACCAAATTGAAGCAGTGAACTTGCGTCAAAATCATTTCGATTCTGAACATTTTCTTTAAATCGGTCTAGAGCTTTTTTAAATGGCTCACCAAACTTAATTTTCTTCCAATTTTCTTCTTTCCTCGGTGCTCCTTTTAGGATTCCTTTTTCTCTCAATTTAAATCGCTCTTATATAAATTATATGTGAAGAATATTTATATGAAATAAAAAGTATAGAGATATATATTAAGTTTGGAAATAATTACATAATACTATAATTATAATTAAAAAATATGATTAAAAATGTATAAAGTAGTTCTTTTAAGGCATGGGGAAAGTACTTGGAATAAAGAGAATAGATTTACTGGTTGGACTGATGTGGATCTTTCAGAAAAAGGAATTCGCGAAGCGAAGGAAGCTGCTAAATTATTGAAAGATGGAGGATACACATTTGACCTTGCCTATACTTCAGTGTTAAAGAGAGGAATTCGAACATTATGGATTGTATTAGATGAGATGGACTTAATGTGGATTCCTGTCTATCGATCTTGGCGTTTAAATGAAAGACACTATGGTGCGCTACAAGGATACTCCAAATCTGAAATGGCAAAAGAAGTTGGGGAAGATCAAGTACTTATTTGGAGACGGAGTTATGATATTCCCCCTCCTGCTCTTAAAACTACTGATCCAAGATATCCTGGAAATGAATTAAAATATGCAGATTTAAACACCGATGAGATCCCTTTAACTGAATGCTTAAAAGATACAGTTGCAAGAGTATTACCATATTGGCACGATGTAATTTCTCCAACTATAAAATCTGGCAAGAATGTTTTGATCTCTGCTCATGGAAATAGTTTAAGAGCACTTGTAAAGTATCTTGATAACATGCCTGATCAAGAAGTAGTAAAATTAAATATTCCTACGGGAGTTCCTTTAATATATGAATTAGATGATAATTTAAAGCCAATTACTCATTACTATTTAGGCGATCAAGAAGAAATTCAAAAAGCAATAGAAGCTGTTGCTAGTCAAGGAAAAGCACGATGAAACTAATCAAATCTAAAGAAAGACTTTTCATTTTTACCATAACTTTCTTTTTAGCTATTTTTATCCTAATCCCTTTACCAACAGTTAAAGCACAATCTTATATTAATATAAGTGTTGAAACTGCTCACGATATGATAAATAATAGCACCCAATACCCAAATTTGGTTATATTAGATGTCAGAGAACAATGGGAATATGATGAACACCATTTATGTAATAGCATATTAATTCCGCTTTCAGAAATTAATAATAGAATCAGTGAACTTGAGCCATATAAAGATACTGAGATAATAGTTTATTGTCGATCTGGAAGTAGAAGTGCACAAGCGAGCCAGAACCTTGTTGATAATCACAATTTTACAAAAATTTATAACATGCTAGGAGGTATAGATGCTTGGATTACTACCGGATACGAGGTTTGTAATGGACAACCCCTGCCTTCCATATTGTTCTCAGATAAACCATTTCTATTGATTCTTATAATAACAACTATAACAATTACTTTTTATTTTGATAAAAAACTTAAAACTAAATAGTTTTTATAAAAAAAAAGAAATAATAATTAAAAATTAAATTACTCCCATTTCATCCCTACCATCTTATAGGAATCTGAAACACCAATTAGAGATTCAGATTTCATGTAATACCCCTCAATTTGTGTTAGAAAAACAGAAAAATATTTATAAACAGCCATTCCTGCTTCTTCTAACTTTCCTCTTTCTGTATAAATTAAATGATATTGCTTCATTCCATCTTTTCCATCAGTTGTATTAAAAACACGCCATTTTGTAACATGAGGTATTTCTCTTGGCTGTTTCAAAATCATTTTAGCAACATCCATAGTTTTATTGGGGGGATACCATGTAGTTATTAATAAAATACCCATAATTCATTACACCTTAAAATATTTTTTAAATCGGATTTACGGTAGGTAAATATTTAAAATAATTTTATTTAAGAATATCCATTTTTGTTAAAAAACTTTTAACAAAGAATAAAAGTATTTGTGTAATTGTTGCATAATAATGTGAGAGGTTTTCTCTAATGGTAAAAAAATTGTTTATTGATCATCCTACTGTGTCAAGTATAGTGTTCTATCCACGAAAGAGTCCTATTCCAACTATGCTAAGTCCAAATATTAAAATCTTAAATTTTAAAATCAACAAAAAAATCATTTTAGGAGGATTTTTCTATTTAAATGACTCTAGTTTACCAACAATTTTATTATTTCATGGAAATGGCGAAATTGCGGCTGATTATCAATATTTTTTGGATTTCTTTTTTGATTGTGGAGTAAATTTAGCTGTAGTAGATTTTCGGGGATATGGATTTAGTACTGGAGAACCGATATACAGCAGTCTCATTTCTGATGCAATGCCCATTTACAATGAATTCCATAAATGGATTAATGAAAATGGTCTAAAGGATTCTCTGTTTCTGTTAGGTCGATCCCTTGGTAGCGCATGTGTTTCTGAAATCGGAGCGCATAATCCTGAAAGTTTACGTGGTATAATATTTGAAAGTGGATTTGCTAGTATTTATGATATGATGACAAGATTATTTAGAGTTAGTGGTCCTGATATTACACCTGAGGGTTTGAGTGAATACTCAAACGATACAAGAATTAGAAAATTTCAAAAGCCGGTGTTAGTTATTCATGGTACTAACGATTGGATTATCCCATCTGAACAAGGAAAACTGATTTATGAAAATATTCCCGAAGGAATTGAAAAAAAATTAGTTTTGATTGAAGGTGCTGGTCATAATAATATCTTCTCTTTTAAAGAAGAATATTCTAATCCTTTGAAAGAATTTATTCAAAAAAATAAGAAATAACAAAATTTCACTTTCTAATCAAAAATTGGACTTATAATCATTTTATAATAATCTCTTTTTTTATCTAATTGAAACTAATAATTTGAAATTAGGTGATTTGATTTTGTCTGAAAAAACGTACAATTACTGTCCCTATTGTGGGAGGAAATTACCTAAAACTACAAACTATAAAACCTATTACTGTTGTTTTTGTGGAAAAAAATTTCAAATTAACTCTGAAAATTTGTTTAAGAAAGTTCAGTGCACTATCTGTCATAACATTGTTGATCCAAATAGGTATCTAACTATTAAATGTCCTTATTGTGGAAGTATGTATCATTCTACATGTGTATCCTCTTGGTTGTTAAAATACAATGCATGTCCTATGTGCCAAAATGTCTTTCTCTTCCCAAATAAGACTATCCCTATAAAAAATTAAAAAAAAAATAAGATATAATTAAATTTGCTTATTTTTTCAAGATGAAAATTCCTGTTTCTACGAACCAGAATAAGTTTGCAAAAAGAAATAACCATTCTGAAATTACTTTAGCTTCAACAAGCAAAGTTGGTTCAATTCTATTGATAAAGAAGATTATAAAGTATAAAAGAAAGAAAAAAGCTACAATAACATTCAGTAAAGCTTGCCATAGAGGAAATTCTGATTGTTTATATTCAAGATACGCATAACTAAATAAGTATAAAATTCCTGGAAAGAAAAAAACGTATTGAGCGATATCGTGCAACGCATCAAAATCTCTAGTATTGAATAATGCTAACATTAAAATCCCTATAGCAGATATAACGCCTAAAATGCATGCTATCCATGTTCCCTTAGTAGAAGCACCTTTTTTCTGCAAAAATCTTGTAAAACCTAATATAAACATTATCATAAATAATCCAGTTATAAACCAAAAAAC
>JBHLNW010000152.1:0-1465 GCA_048941185.1 Promethearchaeota archaeon | reverse complement strand
TTTTCAACTAACTAATTCTTTCTTTTATAAAATATTCTTCATAAAAATCCGCATTTTCTTGAAGCTGTTTCTTTGAACAAAGTTTCCCATGACCCGGAACATATATATTTATATCTTTATCCATGTAATTTAGAAGAGTATCACGAAGTCTTTCCGCATTAGAAGGAACGGGTGCAGGATCAGATGTGGTAGCCCAATTGGGATCTGTTTCTTCGAATAATAAATCTCCCATGAAAATAATCTTTTCTTTTTCAAAGTAAGCAACTAAATCTCCTGGTGTATGAGCATCTCCTATATATAATAGTTGAACCTTATTATTTGTCCCTTCTATTACAAAAGAATCATCTATAATGAAATCTGGAGCCCTTAATCTAAAATTAGGGTCCAAAATCTCATTGTATGTTTTTATATCATTATTCATTTCAAGAATTTTATCTGGGTTAGTCTCTGTTTTCAATACTTCTTTAATTCTCTTTAATTCTTCTGTAGCAATTCCTCGAAAACGTTCAAGAGTTCCATCTAAATTCTCATTATAAGTAGTTAATGTTTCAGAACTAGTTATAATCGGTATTTCTATTGAAAATTTTCGATTACCAAATAGATGATCCATATGATAATGGCTATTTATTAAAAATGATGGCTCTTTATGAGTAAACTGTTTTGATGCTTTAATGAGGTCTTCAGTGGCACAAGGATCCATGAGTGTATCGAAAATAATTAAATAGTTTCCAAGGTCAAAAAAACCTGCATTAGATGAGGGCAATTTTTCAGCAGAAATTGCCGCATATATACCTGACTCTAACTCATAGATGTCGAAATAAATCGATTCAAAATCTAACTTTTTAATTACCATATTTATCTCCAAATTTTGTCTTTTTATTATTTTAAATTCTTTCTACTTTGAAACATACGGGGCGGATGCCATCTGGACAAGCAGAATAAATCATATTTTCTCCTGTCCAATCAGAAAAATTCCCACCACATCTTAAAATGTTAATATTCTTATATAATCCATACCAGGCATGATGGCAAAAGCCCTCTGGCATGTTACCTGAATCATCCACAAAAAATTCCAAACCTTCCTTCATACCACATTTAGCGATTGGTTTTCCATCTGGACGTAAAAATTCATGCCCAAGTATGTCTTCTGGTCCAAATTGCTTCACTACTGTAATTTTTATCTTACTCATAATAATCACTTTTTTTTAACTAATTATTCAATTCTTTCTAATTTGAAACATACAGGCCTTAATCCATCAGAACAAGCATTATAACTTACTCCTTCCTCCCACCAGTCCTTAAATGTCCCACCAAAACGCAAAACATATAGATAACGAGCTATATCTAACCAAGCTCCAGGACAAAAATCCTCTGGCATTTTGCTACCATCAATTATCCATTCCTGTCCTTCTTTTAGGGGGCATTTCTCCACTACTTTTCCAGCAGGATTTTTATATTCATGTCC
>JBHLNW010000050.1:0-24704 GCA_048941185.1 Promethearchaeota archaeon | reverse complement strand
TCTTACCTATATTTTAATTTTGAATCTATTCAAACCAAGATTTAAATATCTTTCTACTAATAATTGAATTAAGATGGGAATAAAAATGTACAAAGGGGCTTATGTCCTCATAAGTCTGAATATATCATTTTGGATACTTTATTTCCCATTACTAATAATATACCCTAATAATAGTTTAATAATAAATTTAATATCATATATTTTTGCTCTACTCTTGTTTTCATTAATAGTTTATATGTTTGTATTAATGTTATTTCCTGTTTTTCAAAAAAAAAGAAAATTAGGAAATATTGAAAAGAATATCTTATTATTTTATCTCATAGGAATTTCAATTCTCATTTTCACAGTAATTTATTTTGCCATAACCGATTGGCCATCAGAATTTTGGATAATTTTTCCAATATTAGATATAATAATAGTAGTATTTAATGCAATTTCGATAATTATTCTAACAAGAACGAAACAAAAAAATCTTAAAAATAAGAATTCAGGCTAAAAATAGTAAAAAAGGATCAGTTCCCCGGCAAGTCCTTGATAACAATGAGTGGGTGAGGTGAGTTTTCAACGGAACGGGTCAGGGAACTGATTGTAGAAATCTAGGTTCACTTTATTAAATTGAAATTTATCAGAACAAACGAAAATAAACTTTCTTACGCATTAGCTAAATATTCATTGAGTACGATGTTCACATCTACTTCTGAATTTTGGATCTTCTTTAATAGATTCCTGAGACCATATTCATTTAAAAATAACTCGATTAGATTCTTATACACTGCGGTGATGTTATCTTTACCAGCTTCATAATAAAATTTATTATCACTTAGGGTAAGATCTAAAAGATCATATAATCCTCTTAAGGCATCCTTTATATTCTCAAAATTTTTGACCGCTTTTTCTTTCGATTTTGAACTGTTCATAAAAACTTACTCACCTCAATTATATTATGTGATTTTTCATTTATAAAGATGGCGTTTTTCGTTAATGTCTATGTAACATAACGGACAAGTGAAAGGTGGGACCGGTCACCTTCTGTCGATATCAGCCAAATTTATTTTAGCTAAATAATCACATATAGAAAAGTCACTTGACACTATGTCAATATTCATAAAAATGAATATCGGAAACCGATCATCAATGACGGAATTGATCATATAATGGATAATTTTGATCAAACTTAGAAATTAAAAATCGAGTTAATGAAGATTAGGGAGCCTCTTTGTGTAGTTTGTAAGAAATAAAGAAAAGAACTAGTTTGAGAAAAATTAAATATTGAAATATATTAACGTATGATTACATCTAAAAAACCTACTGACTGGCAAGATTTACAAAACGAATTAACACAAATATTTAGGCCAAATAGAGAAACTTACAGAAATGTAAAAAATTAAATACTGAAATTTCTTACTTCTTCTACAATCCAATCGATTTATTTAACAATAAAAGAGAGATAAGAAAATGGAGGGATATAAGCAAAAGTTAGTATGCTTACTTCTTATATTCTTACTATTCTTTTTTCCGTTTATCCCTATATTTTTACGAGCTTTATTATCGGTAAATGTTGCTACAATTGATGTAGAATATGACAATACATGTCTACTAGGTAATGATCAGCCAGTAGAAGGTGCGCAAATTGAAATCAGATTAGATGGGAATAGTCAAGGCTTTTTTTATACTGATTCACTAGGTCAATATAACTTATTAATGACCAAGTCTGGTAATTATTCATTCAGATATTTTGAAAAGGGGGTTCCTAGTACTTTAATAGATATTACTGAAGGAACTACTGCAACATATAATGTAGAACTTGATTGTAATTCAATAGATCCAATTATGAAATGGAGTCATGACTTAACAGAGATTGCCGATACTTTATTCACTTTACAATATTATGATGGGAGTTCATGGGTTAATCTAACTGCTTTTTGGAGTGATCCATTTGGTAAAGTCTTTGTTGGTGGATTGTTCTATGGTGAGTTTAGATTTACATCAGACTGGGGAATAACCAATGATACATTTACTGTAGCTTATAATACCGGAGATAGTCATGTATCTGAAATGTTTATTGTCGCTAAAGGGATAATTATTTCAATTATCATCTTAATTGGAATGAGGAAATTAAGAATAATAAGGTTAAGATCATATAGGGATAAACAATTATTATTCAAAATTAAACACAAAAGATTGATTTCAGAGAAGACAGAAGATTAGAGATTACGAGTAAACTATTGAAGATTATGATAAGTAATGATTATGATTAAAATTCTAAAATCTCTTTTTTTTAAAAAATGGTTTAAATAAAATAAAAGTTAATATTTTCTAAAAAAATAATTATTAAATTAACAGAAATAGGGATAGAAACGTGATTAATACTACCTTTAGATTTAATACATTGTGTAAAAAATAATCAAATAATCATTAAAAAAAAAGCACAAGAAACCTTAGTTTTTGTTCTTATAATCGTTATTATAGAAATTATTATTGAAAGTGTTTTCTTTTATACAATCTTAATTTTACAATCCATGATCTCAAATTTTAATCTTTAAGGAAATCTTAAACTTTGAATGTCTTTTACGGACTGTTGGAGCTTATTTTATATCAAATGACTCATATTATAATATCTTATAAATTATTTTCACAAAAAGCATAAAAAAAAATATCATTTCTAGAGATTTCTGCTCAAAAAATAATAGGAACACTTAATAACCGTATTTATTTGTTGTCTAAGTGTAATATGAAAATATTGAAGAGGTGATATTTAAATGAGTTTGATATGCAGCATATGTGGCAAAAATAGTGAAACTTTACCATTACAGTGTGGATACAGTATTACAATTGATAATGAAACAAATCAATGGCAATGTTATATGGAAAATTGTGGGATTATATCATTAAGTGAATTTGTCTGTGAAAATTGTTGTATTAATGAAAGTATTATGAAAGTGAATAAAGCTCTTGAAGAATTAGCAAAAAAAAGTAATGAATTTTATCAAGAATTAGGTTTTTTCAAAAAAAACGTCGTGCAAACCAATTTATACAATTCAGACTTTAAATATTGGGTTATTTTTGGTGAAGGAGAATTTAAAACTGGGAAAGGAGAAATAGAAGGGGCAACTATCACCATAACTTGTCCTCAAAAGACTATGAATCAGATTCTTCTTGGGAATATAGATTCTTATAGTGAGTTCTTAGCAGGAAACATTAAAGTGGAGGGGGATCTTCAATATGTGGTAGTTTATTTTGATCTTCTTAAATTAGGCTTAGAAATTAATAAAGAACTGGAGGTGTGAAGGGTTGAATAGAACATTTATTTGGGGTCATAGAGGTTCTGGATTTACAGGCGTACAAAATACACTTTCTTCCTTTCAGAATGCAATTAATATGGGTGTCGATGGATTAAAAACCGAGGCTAAATTATCAAAGGACGGAGAAATAGTTCTAACTTTTTATCAAAGTCTCAAAACAAATGGAAGTGAAGTGTTAATGAATGAATTAACTATTAAAGAGATTAAAGAGTTTAAATTAGAGAATGGTGAGACAATTCCAACTCTTCGTGAAGTCTTTAATGCATTTAATAGATATAATATAAAATACAACTTTGATATAACTGAGCCTGAAGTTGGAATAAAAATAATTAAACTTGCTGAGGAATTTAATTTAATTAATCAAATAGAACTAGGAAAACCTTCCTTATATCCGCACCCTCTTCCTACAATCTTTTCTAAAATTAGAGAGTTCAATCAAGAAGTAATATTGGTTAATTCGATTTTCTTAAAGCATTCGAATATTAATGAAAAACACCTAGAATTAGAGAATATGAGAAAATTAAATATCCAGGGAATAAATGTGAATTTTAATTATGCCAATTATGCCTTATTCAAAAAGGTCAAGGATAATGGTTTTAAGTTTTATATATGGGGGCTTCTTTTTGAACGATCGATAAAACATTTTCTTTCCATGAGATATAATGATGAATATGTTGATGCTGTATTTTCGAATTTACCCGAAAGGGTATTAAGAATGAGAAGTGAGATTCAAAAGGTGAATTAGTCTACAAATTAAATCTAAAATCTTTCTTTTTTATTGTTTATTAAATTCATATAGAAAAATAGCTAATATAACAATTAGATTTATAACTTTATTTCTAAAATAATTAAATAAATATCATCAAATTTGAGTTTGATTTTGAAGGAATTGTGATTTGAATGACTAATATTAAAAAATGGGAAGAAGGAGAACACTGGGTTGAAATTGATTTGGATAAATGCATTGGTGCTGAGGATTGTATTAATGCGTGCCCAGTGGAAGTCTATGAATTAGTAGATGGAAAAGTAATAGCAGAAAATATTGGTGAATGTACCGATTGCATGGCTTGTCAGGATGTGTGCCCAACAAACGCAATTTTAAGACACTCCGCATGGGAATAGAATTTAAATGAATAAACCAAATTCAATTGATTTTTAGTCCATATTTAATAGACTTCAATTTCAATTTTTATTTCGATTAATCTCTCACAACATAATTCAATTATTTACTATTTTTAATAATAAAAAATAATATAAAGCTTATTCAGTGCTTTTCTATATTAAAAATAATGCCATTTAATTGATTATATTTTACAGAAATGTATAGATATTTTTCCCCAATTCATAGGAAAAAAAGGAAAAATATTTCCCAGATTTTTTGGAAATCTATTTTCCATTAATTTCCGTGAATAAAATGACAAATAGATTGAGAATTTTGCAAAGATTTATATATAAAGATTTTTGTATATATCTTGCCTTATTCTTACTGAATTGTGAATTTTATGAAAAAAACCATAACAGGGTTAATTATTTTAGGGTTGGGGATAGGATTTCCATCATGTATTGGCATTTACCTCATAGAAACAAAGAATACAGAAGATAATATTATTGATGAGAATAAAACTGATGATTTTCCTCAAAAAGAAACAGTAGAACTACCAAAAAAAGAAAAACCGCCAGATCCAATAGTAGCATACATTAACGTAGATCCTGATTCGCTCAATGTGAAAAGTAACGGTAATTGGATCACTGTTTATATTGCATTAGCCGCTGGATATGATGTTAATCACATACTTTTGGATTCGGTTTTTTTAAATGAAGTAGTACCTGCTGCACCTATATCTGAGATTCTTGATTTCAATGATGATAATTGTCCGGATTTAATGGTCAAATTTAACAGAACTTTAGTTAAAAATGTAGTTGAGTTCCAGGAATTTGTGACTATAATCATTACTGGAAAATTGATTGATGGTAGAGAATTTGAAGGCACAGATATAATAAAATTAATACATTTTTTGGAGGTTTAATGGTTAAGTTTACGCTGAAAGAAAATGGATCATTAATACATTCATTTCATATTAATTTTATTTCTAAATTTTTTTTTTTTTTTAATTATTACTTCTATTTTAAGAGTTATTGCTAAAAGAGAAAATCCCATAGAAATTGATTTTAAAGCATAAGTAGTTAAATATCAATATTCATCAATTCACATTACAACCTAAATCTAGTTTTTTTTGATCGATTAATCATTATAAAGAGCTTTTTTTCCTATATATAAAATGGTGAAATACTATGAGAGAAAGTAAGAGTGTTTATTTTGAACTATTGGATTATTTTAATAAAATGCCTGTAGGTCTTCCAAATACAAAATCAGGTGTGGAAATTCGATTATTAGAATTATTGTTTACTGAGGAAGAAGCTCAATTGGCTATGAAACTTAACTTTAATCCCCAAAAACTTAAAAAAATTCATCGAAAAATAAAGAATAACGATTTATCTTTAGAAGATTTAGATAATAAACTAGAAAAGATGTATGAAAAAGGGACTATTATAAGAGCATATAATAATAGTGAGAAGCTATTTTTACTCGCTCCATTTGTTCCCGGTATTTATGAATTTCAATTAGGTCGCCTTACTCCAGAATTAGTTAATAATGTTTTCCAGTATTTTAATGAAGCTTATTTTGAAAAGGAATATAACTTACCAGGTATCCCTCAACTTCGTACTATACCTATTGAGGAAGCTGTTTCTTATGATTTGAACATTGCAAATTATGATAAGATTCGAGAAATAATAGATATGTCAAGTGAGATCGGTATAATGGATTGTATTTGTCGTAAAGCACACGATATGATTGATGATCCTTGTAAAAAAACAGATCTTAGAAAGACATGTATGACTTTTGGATCAGCAGCTAAAATGTTCCATGAAAAAGGAGAAGCAGAGTTCATATCAAAAGAAACAGCGTTTAACTTAATAAAGGATTTCGAAGAGGCTGGATTAGTCCCACAACCATCTAATTCTCAAAAACCATTTGTAATTTGTAATTGTTGTGGTTGTTGTTGCGAAGTTTTAACAAATCAAAAACGCTTTGATAACCCTGCAAAACTTTTTGCTACAAATTTCCACGCAAAGATAGACAGTGATTTATGTGCGGGATGTGGAGTCTGTAAAGAACGATGTAATATGGAGGCAATTTCTATAAATGATAATATAAGTGAGATTATCCTGGAAAGATGTATTGGATGTGGACTATGTATTCCAACTTGCCCTGAAAATGCGATAAGATTAGAAGAGAATGAAACAGTAGTAATACCACCTAGAAATACGAAAGCTACTTATATAGAAATTATGAATGCAAAAGCAAAATTAGCTCAAGCTGGAAAGTAGATGAGATATATAAAATAAAGTGATGATAACAAGAAAGTATAAAGCATATTTACAGTCATAACATAGAAGAATTAAACGCAATCCTCCTTAAAATGTAGATGTGACCAATATAGATCCTCTGGACAAATCCATTGAATAGTCGCCTCACCCACTCAATCTATTCAAGGACTTATTGCGGTATTAAAATCATTAATTTTTAGGGAATGCTAGGGTTTAACAAATAATATAAATTAAGTTAATTAATATCTAATCAGAACCAAGCTGCTTATCTAAGTCAATTACTAATGGAACTTCTTTCTCGTCTTTCTTCACTACCACTTTCAGAACTCCACCCTCAATTTTCGCACTTATAGGTCTTATCTTAGAAGCTTTCTCCTTTACATGGGTTTTTAAACACGTCTGCATCTCATTATAAAGATAACACTTAGTACAACAGAATCCAACTGGCATATACCCAACTATTGAACATTGGTCATATCCATCGCAATTACAACTATTACACATTTTTTTTATCACTTCTTTTAAATTATATATTAATTTTTTATAAAACTTCTGATATTATTAATTATAATTTATCACTAAAATAATATTATCACTTTTCATATTTAAATATTACCGCTTTTCGACATTTTATGTTTTGAAAACGATATTTTATGAAAAAATCGATCATGTGATGTTGATTATTCGATCCGTGTGATCAATTTTGATCAATCATAGTGTAGAAAGAAACTTTTATCCGAAAATGATAACCGAAATTATCGAGAATGATCAAGTTGACTTTTATGATCGATCGCAAAAACTTTGACTAAAAGAATTAAACAATTTTAAGGGTTTTTGATCACTCTCGATCATTAAATCAAATTTTAATTCAGTGTTTTAAAAAATAGTGGACAAAAAATTACTCACATGAAAAGAAATATACAATACGGATAATTAGACGGTTGAAATTCAACTTAATAAGTGTGATTTCAATAATATAAAACTAATATAAACGATTTGGTTATTGAAATTTTCTAAAAAATTTATTAAATCTCCATTATTTTCCTAAGCATCAAGGTCGGATAATAAAAAAACTTTTAGACATGTCTGTAATAAATTTTAAGTTTCGAAATGAGGTATTAAAACATAATGCTTCTTTAAGTTACTGCTATCAATGTAGTACTTGTAGTGGTGGGTGCCCTGTTGCTCTGATAACTCAAGGAAGATATAACCCTAGGAAAATTATTGAAGAAGCCATTTTGGGATTACAAGATAAACTGGTAGAGAAGCAAGATCCTAATCCTTGGCTTTGTTCCACTTGTCAGACTTGTGTTGAGTTATGTCCTCAAAAGGTTGAGATTACTGAAATTTTTACCTTAATAAAGAATAGGTGTTTTGATAGTGGGTATCAAAAAGTTCCTGAGGCTTTTATCTCACAGGGAAGGGCTGTGTTAGAAAATGGAGTTGCACTTCCGTACTCAAAAGCAATTATAACCAGACGGGAAAAATTAGGACTTCCTTCAATAAAGACAGCTCCCGTTGATGAAATAAAACAGATATTAAAAAAAACTAATTTTGAAAACAAAATTCCAAAGGAGTGAGCATAAATTATGTCATTCGATTTGTTTTTAGGTTGTGTAATTCCTGCTAGACTTCCTTTTTTAGAAGCATCCTCAAGAAAGGTATTTGAAAAGCTTGGTATTAAACTCAATGATGTTCCAGGATTTTCATGCTGTCCTGACCCAACAGGGATAGAACTTATAGATCATAAAACCTGGTTAGCTTTAGGAGCAAGAAATTTAAGTTTATCAAATAATAATGGTGGAATTATATCCTTCTGCAGTGGCTGCGTAGAGACTTTAAAAGGAGTGAATTATTTTATTAGAAAGGATTCTAAACTAAAGGATGAAGTAAATCAAGTTTTAAAAAGTGTGGGGAAAAACTATGAGGGGACCACAGATGTAAAACATTTTGCACAAGTTTTATATGAAAATCTTGAAAAAGTGAGAGAGAATGTAGTCCATCCTTTAAATGGGTTTAGAGTAGCAGTTCATTATGGATGCCATTACTTAAGACCTTCTGAGATTATTAATTGGGATGATCCGTTTAACCCAGTAACTATTGATGAGATTGTTAGAGCCTTAGGGGCAGATTCTATAGATTATGATACAAAGATGGAATGTTGTGGAAATCCTCTTGATAAATCAGATAAAGAGATTTCCCTTCAAATGATTGATAATAAATTCAAATCAATTCAAGAATCTGGTGCAAATTGTGTTACTCTCGTATGTCCGGCGTGCTTTCAACAGTTTGATTTTAATCAACGAGAATTAAGTAAAGATAAAGAAGTTGGTTATGATTTTCCAGTTTTCTATCTTTCAGAGTTAGTTGCTCTTGCTTTCGGATTTAAACCTGAAGAATTAGGTATGAATTTTCATAGAGTTCGTGCTACAAAATTATTAGAAGGATTTTAGAAATTAACAAATAATGTTTAATAAATTAAAATATTAAAAAAAATTTGGCGGAAAAATGGGATTAGCAGAAATAAAAACATTTGAAAATTTAGAGAAAGATGTAATAACAGTAAATAGATGTTGTGCTTGCGGTGCTTGTATCGCGTATTGTGAAAATCAAGCATTTAACGTCATCGAGATGGATAATTATACTCCAAAGTTTAAAACTGATAAAAGTGTTGAGAACTGTAAAGAGTGTGGGTATTGTTATTATATCTGTCCTCAAACAGAACCCTTATTGGATAAGTTAAAAGAAACGCATCTTATAAAAGATGAACTTGGGAATATAATTGATATTTTTGCTGCGAGAACTACAAATTCTAAGCTAAAAGAAGTTGGACAAGATGGTGGTATAGTATCGACTATTTTAACATATTTATTTGATACTAATAATATTGACGCGGCAATAGTATCAGAATATGACGAGAATTTTAAACCTATACCGAAGATAATATATACCAAAGCTGAATTAGCGAAATCCGCAGGGACACGGTATTCAATATCCTCCAATATTTTACCTTTAAAAGATTTAACTCAAATTGCGGAAGAGATAATTTCTCATAAGAAAAGAATTTATGATAGCGATCAATTACGTATTGCGTTTGTCGGGACACCTTGTCAATGCAGAGCTATTAGTAAAATGAAACTTTTAAATATTAAACCCGCACACGTTATAAGCGTAATAATTGGTTTATTTTGTTTTGAAAATTTTGATTACAATAAACTGGTAGAAATTTTAACCTCTAAAACACAAATTAACCCTTCAAATATCAAGAAAACAAACATTAAGAAGAATTTCTTTGTCACGTCAAAAGATGATGCAATCAAGGAAGTTGATATTAAAGATCTTGATGAAGCGGTTAGAAATCATTGTCATGAATGTGATGAATTTGTAGGAAGATTTACGGATCTTAGTGTTGGAGCATCTGGAGCACCTACAGGTTATTCAATGATCCTTACTCGAACTGAAAAGGGACGTAGTTTGATAGATTCATTACTCGCGACAGGTTATATTGAAAGATATATAATTCCAGCTGATCAAATTTCAGAATGGCGACCCAAAAAAATTAATTGGTTAAAAAAAATGACTTCACTCAAAGTGAAGAAATAGATAAAATGGTGGTTTGAATGGTAGAAAATTCTAAAAGTGCTCTTATTATTGGAGCCGGTATAGCAGGTATTCAAGCAGCTTTGGATTTGGGTGATATGGGAATAACAGTACATTTAATAGAGAAAAGTCCTGTTATTGGAGGAAAAATGGCACAATTAGACAAGACATTTCCCACTTTAGACTGTTCGATATGTATATTGGCACCAAAATTATCAGAATGTTATAGGCATCCAAATATTTATCTTTATACTCTTTCAGAAGTACAAAGGATTGAAGGAAAATCTGGGGATTTTACAGTTGAAGTCCTTAAGCGTGCTCGTTATGTAAAGGAGGATGCGTGTACGAATTGCGGGGATTGTGCTAAAATTTGTCCTGTCCGAGGTGTACCAAATTATTTTGATGCTAATTTGAAAAATATGGCAGCAGTATATATTCCCTTTCCTTCAGCAGTTCCCCCAGTTCATGTCGTTGATAAGAATTCATGTGTATATTTAAATTATGGTATTTGTGGATTGTGTGCTACGAATTGTGGAGCAGAAGCAATTGATTTTTCACAAAAAGATGAAATTTTAGAAATTGAAAATGTTGGGTGTATAATTGTTGCACCCGGTTATGGTTTGATGGAAGATGTCAATCCTCTTACAAAATATGGTTATAAAAAATATAGAAATGTTGTAACTTCCTTAGAATTTGAACGTTTAATTTGTGCATCTGGTCCACTTGAAGGCCATTTAAAAAGGTTATCTGATGGTGAAGATCCCAAAAAGATTGCTTTTCTGCAATGCATAGGTTCTCGCTCTGATAGAGATCAAAAGTATTGTTCTTCTATATGTTGTATGTACTGCACAAAAGCAGCAATGATAGCATATGAACATAATAATGATTTAGAATCATATGTATTCTATATTGATATGAGAGCGGGAGGGAAAGGGTTTCAATCTTTTCTTCGAAGAGGAGCGGGTGAATATAATATTAAATATATTAAAAGCAAAGTTTCTCATATTGACATAGATGAAGATGAAAGTCCTATTATTACTTACGAGGATTATGATACATCTGAAATCAAACAGATGAAAGTAGATTTAGCAGTTTTAGCAACATGTATCATCCCTTCACAAGGCATTGAGAAATTAGCAGATTCATTAGGAATTGAATTAAATGAATATAATTTTATAAAAACAGATCCGTTTTTTCCAGTAGAGACAAGTGTGGAAGGTATTTTCACATGTGGCTGCGCCCGGGAACCAATGGATATCCCTCGCTCGGTTGCTGAGGCAAGTGGAGCAGCGGCAAGAGCAGCAGAAGTAATTAAAGGAGGATAAAGATAATATGTCTGAAAAAGAAAAAGAAGAACCCCGAATCGGAGTATTTGTCTGTAGTTGTGGGTCAAACATCGGAGGATTAATAGATGTTAAAGAAGTGGCAGAATTTGCTAAAACTTTACCGAATGTAGTGTTTACTGAAGACAATTTATATACTTGTTCAGAAACAGGATTAGCTCAGATTAAAAATGGGATTAGAGAATATAATTTGAATCGAGTAGTGGTTGCTTCATGTACTCCAAGAACTCATGAACCACTCTTTCGAGACTGTATTAAAGATGAGGGCTTAAATGAGTATCTCTTTCAATTTGTAAATATTCGGGACCAATGTACATGGGTTCATATGAAATATCCCACTGAAGCTCTTGAAAAGGCGAAAGAAGTTATTCGAATGGGTGTAGCAAAAGCAGCTAAGCTTGAAGCTCTTGAAAATATAGTGGTTGATGCAACACCTACTGCTATGGTTATAGGAGGGGGCGTAGCAGGAATGACAGCTGCTCTTAGCTTAGCTAATCAAGGATTTGAAACCCATTTAGTAGAAAAAACAAATGAATTAGGTGGAAAGCTTAATATCATAAATAAATTATTCCCTACAAACCAAAATGCTTCTGAACTTTTAACAAGCTTGAAGAAGAGAGTTGGGAGCAATCGTAATTTAACTGTATATACCTCAGCAAAAGTGAAGGATATTGAAGGGTTTGTTGGTAATTATGAGATTGAAGTTGAGCAAAAAGGGAAAAGTACAAATTTAACAATAGGAGTTATCGTAGTTGCTGTTGGAGCATCTTTATTAAACCCTACAGGAAAGTTTGGTTATGATGGTAATATTAGAATTACTCAATATGAATTAGAAAACAAATTAAGAAATAATGAAGTAAATGCTAATAATGTTGTAATGATACAATGTGTAGGTGCTCGTAATGATGAACGAGTTTACTGTTCTAATGTATGTTGTATGACAGCATTAAAAAATGCATTAATTATTAAAGAGAAAAATCCCGAAGCAAATATAACAATATTATTCAGAGATTTGTATACTCCTGGAACTTATTATGAAAACTATTATAGAAGGGCAAGAGAAGCGGGAATAGTATTTTTGAGTTATAAGCTCGAGAAGGAGCCTTTAGTAGAAGAAAATACAATAAAAGTTTTCAATGAATATATTGGAGAAGAGATTAGTATTCCTTATGATCTTCTTGTCTTGTCAACACCATTAATTGCTAATGATGATAATAAGGAACTAGCTCAAATGTTAAAAGTGCCATTAGAAGAAAATAAATTCTTTTTAGAAGCTCATGTAAAGCTTCGTCCTATGGATTTCGCTACAGATGGAGTGTTTATATGTGGAGCAGCAAAATGGCCTGTCGATATTACAGAATCCATAACCCAAGGTTATGCAGCAGCAGCAAGGGCAAGTACTATCATTTCTCACGATACTATAGAAGTAGAAGGTGCCACATCATTTCTCCCAGAATATAATAAAAATTTATGTTCTGGATGTGAAGTCTGTATAACAGTATGTCCATATAAAGCTATCAGCAAAAATGAAGATGACGAAATTGAAATAACTCAAGTGCTTTGTAAAGGGTGTGGGGTTTGTGGTGCTACTTGTACCAATCATGCAATAATTATTAGACACTTTACAGATGAGCAAATTTTATCTGAAATTTACGCTTTTGGAGGTAAGTGATTATGAGTTTTGAACCAAAAATTTTAGGATTTTTATGTAATTGGTGTTCCTATGCGGGAGCGGATTTAGCAGGAGTCAGTAGGATGCAATATCCTCCAAATATTAGAGTAATAAGAGTTATGTGTAGTGGTCGAGTAGACCCAAAATTTATTTTTGAAGCACTCCGCGTTGGAGCCGATGGAGTAATTGTTTTAGGTTGTCATTTAGGAGATTGTCATTACCTCGAAGGTAATTATGAAGCCGAAAAGAAATTTGATATGGTTAAAAGATTTCTAAAACTAATTAATTTTGATAATAGAGTAAGATTAGATTGGGTATCAGCTTCAGAAGGAGCTAGATATGCTTCAGTTATTACAGAATTTACAAATCATATAAAATCTTTAGGACCATCTCCTGCTGGAGGAGATAATCCTGATAAAAAAATACTTGAAAACTTGAGGGCTATTGAAGAAGCTGCTGGAAGTGATCGAATGAGAGCACTTGTAGGAAGGGAAAGAAAGATTATTGATCAAGAAAATGTATACGGAGAAAAAGTATCTCCAGAAAAATTTAATGAGATTTTTGATTCAGCAATTGTTGAAGAATATGAACGCCATAGAATTCTAATTTCTTTAGAAAAAGTTTCAAAATCTATTAAGGATTTAGCTAAGGAATTAAAAATAGATCCAAGTATAGTTTTGGAACATATGGTAACTTTAAAGAGTCGAGGTCAAGTTGACTTCGGTGAATTTATTGGAATTACACCAATGTTTTATAAAATGTAGAGTGAATATAAAATGGAAAAAGTTGGAGCTGTAATGGTTGTTGGTGCGGGAATCGGCGGTTCCCAAGCAGCGCTGGATTTGGGTGATTCAGGCTATAAGGTTTACTTAATTGAGTCTACAACAAGTATCGGCGGTGTAATGGCCCAATTGGATAAGACATTTCCCACAAATGACTGCGCAATGTGTATTGTGTCACCTAAGTTAGTCGAGACCGGGCGCCATCAAAATGTAGATTTGAGTATTAAATGTGAAATCTTAAATGTCTCTGGAGAAGCAGGAAACTTTACTGTTAAAGTGAAAAAAAATTCTCTATATATAAATCCCGATAAATGTACAGGTTGTGGAGTGTGTGGTCGAAATTGCCCTGTTGAGGCTATTGATATATTCAATGAGGGATTGGCTAAATATCACGCTACTTCTGTAAAGTACCCTCAAGCTGTTCCACTCGTGTATGCAATTAATAAAAGTTTTTGTATTGGTTGTGGAGTATGTGCTGGTGTATGTAAAGCAAAAGCAGTAGAATATGATAGAGAAGATGAAGAAGTAGATATTAATGTTGGAGCAATTGTTCTTGCTCCAGGTTTTGATGAATTTATCCCTCAAGAGGCTAATAAATATGGATATGGAACTTACAAAAACGTGGTTACTTCAATTGAATTTGAACGTATATTGAGTGCAAGTGGTCCATATGCAGGTAGAGTCCTGAGACCTTCCGATGGGGATATTCCTCAAAAAGTTGCTTTTCTTCAATGTGTAGGTTCTCGAGATTATACTGGGGAAGGAAAACCTTATTGTTCCTCAGTATGCTGTATGTATACAGCAAAAGAAGCGGTAATTGCTCATGAACATCAACATGAAGTAAAACCCACTATTTTTAGTATGGATATTCGAGCTTATGGTAAAGATTTTGATAAATATATTATTAGAGCTCAAGAAGAATATGGTATAAGATATATAAGAAGTAGAATCTCCTCAGTAACAGAAATATCAGAAACACAGGATTTGAGACTTCGCTATGAAACTGAGGATGGAAAAGTTGTCGAAGAAGACTATAACATGGTAGTTTTAGGAGTTGGATTAAATCCTCCAAACGATGCAAAATATCTAGCAGAAAAATTCGGAATAGAATTAAATGAATTTGGTTTTGCACGAACCGATATATTTAATCCAGTTCAGACATCTAAACCAGGTATTTATGCATGTGGTGCTTTTTCCCAACCAAAGGATATTCCTGAGACTGTCACTCAAGCAAGTGCAGCGGCAGGATGTGTTAATCAACTTTTATATCAAAAGAGAGGAACATTAATTACAGAAAAGACATTACCTCCTGAAATTTTTGTTGCTGGACAACCACCACGTATTGGAGTATTTATTTGTCATTGTGGTATCAATATTGGGGGTTATGTAGATGTTCCAGAGGTAACAAAATACGCAAGCACACTTCCAAATGTTGTTATGGCAGATCGTAATTTATATACTTGTTCTGCTGATACTCAAGGTATAATAAAAGAAAAAATTGAAGAGTATCATCTTAATCGAGTTATTGTTGCATCATGTACACCACGAACGCATGAACCATTATTCCAAGAAACAATTCGCGAAGCTGGATTAAATCGATACCTATTTCAAATGGCTAATATCAGAGATCAATGTTCTTGGGTTCATATGAACCAACCAGTAGAGGCTACTCAAAAAGCAAAAGATCTTGTGAGAATGGCTGTTAATAAAGCTAGGAGAATAGCTCCGATAGATAGAATTAAGTTAGGGGTTACAAAGAAGGCAATGGTGATTGGTGGGGGCATAAGCGGCATAACTGCTGCTTTAAATTTTGCGAGTCAAGAAATTGAAACTTATTTAGTTGAAAAAGAAGCAGAATTAGGAGGTTTTGCCAGACATATTTATCATACACTTGAAGGAGGAGATGTTCAAGCTTACTTAAAAGATTTAATTGAAAAGGTTAAATCTAATAAATTCATTCATGTATATACAAATGCTGAAATAGAAAGGCTAGATGGATATATAGGGAACTTTAAAACTTCAGTAGTTTATGGTTCTAAAAAAGAAAGAGCCGAATTTGATCATGGAGTAGTTATTTTAGCTACTGGAGCTCAAGAATATGAACCAAAAGAGTTTCTCTTTGGTCAAAATAAAAATGTAGTTCTACAATCAAAGTTTGAAGAAATGTTAAACACGGATAGTATTATTAAAGATAAAAAATCAGTTGTAATGATTCAATGTGTTGGTTCAAGAAACGATGAGCATCCTTATTGCAGTAAAATGTGTTGCGCAGAAGCAATTAAAAATGCGTTATTAGTTAAAAAATTAAATCCATCTACAGAAGTTACTATTTTATATCGAGATATTAGGACTTATGGATTTAAAGAGAAATATTATAGAAAAGCAAGAGAAGAGGGAGTTATTTTCCTTCGATATGACGAAAATTTTCCTCCAGAAATAGTTGCTGAGAATTCTTCATTAAATATAAAAATGAAAACTGCAAAAGCGGGAGACTTATCAATACCCGCAGATTTATTAGTATTAAGTGCGGGAATTGTAGCATCTCACGAGGAAAATGAAGAGCTTGCTAAGATGTTAAAAGTACCTTTAAATGATGATAATTTTTATTTAGAAGCCCATGTCAAGCTTCGTCCAGTAGATTTCGCTACGGAAGGAGTATTTGTAGCGGGATTAGCTCACTGTCCCAAAACCATTGAGGATTCAATATCACAAGCTAATGCTGCTGTTTCAAGAGCATGTACAATTTTATCTAAGGATGAAATTGAAGCAGAAGGTAAAACCGCAGTAATTGATGCGTCTCGTTGTATAGGATGTGGTATGTGTGTAGAAAACTGTGCTTACAATGCAATAGAATTAATTGAAGATAGACGTTTTGGATTAATAGCATCGATTAATCAAGCTTTATGTAAAGGATGTGGTGCTTGCAGTGGGAATTGTCGATGTAGTGCCATCGATATTTTAGGTTTTACAAGTGAGCAAATATATGAAATGATAACAGGTCGTATAGGTTAAATTAAAAGAGGTTTTAAAATGACTGAAACAGTTTTAGAAGAAAAGAAAGTTGATAAGAATTGGGAACCAAAGATTATTGCATTTTTATGTAATTGGTGTTCCTATGCTGGAGCAGATCTAGCTGGGGTGAGTAGGATTCAGTATCCCCCCAATATAAGAATCGTTCGTGTGCCATGTAGTGGTAGGATTAATCCTTATTTCATAATAAAGAGTCTGGTTGATGGTTGGGACGGAGTATTAGTATCGGGATGTCATCCTGGAGATTGTCATTATATCAGCGGAAATCTAGTAGCTCGAAGGCGATTTGCTATTTTAAAAGAACTTTTAGAATTTTTTGGAATTGAATCTGGGAGAGTTAATTTCATGTGGGCATCTGCTGCAGAGGGCGAGCGGTTTGCAACTTTAGTGAAGAAGGCTACAAAAATAGTTAAGGAATTAGGGCCAAATACTAAATTTCAAAAGGAGTGGTGTTAAATATGGGAATTGAAACAGACAATAAGGAAATCACAGACTCAATAAGGGAAAATGCTAAGAAACTGCTTAGTGAAAATCAAGTTGATGTTATAATTGGTTATTCTCAAGGTACTGTACCTTTGAGCACGACACCAATTATTGTTAGAAAAGTAGAAGATGTAGACAAATTAATCTGGAATAATCTATGTTATATTAATTTAGCTAGATATTTAGCTCCTTTAATGCCCCAACTTTGTGATTCAGAGGGAAGCTCTTTAAGAATTGGGATTGTTGCGAAAGGCTGCGTTGGGAGAGCTATAAACCTTCTAGCTGCTGAAAAACAAGTGAATTTAGATAAAATAAAAATGATTGGGTTTAATTGTAACGGAATTGTCAACCGGAGTAAAATAGATCTGGAAATTGGTGAAAAGGAAATTCTCGGTGTTTCCATATCTGGAAATGATATTATTGTAAAAGGGAAAGATTGGGAGAAAAAATTTCCTTATGATCAATATATAAATGAACTCTGTAAAGTGTGTCAAATAAAATCTCCCTCAGCAACTGCAGCGTCTTGTGTTGGTGAATGTCAGGAATTACAATCAATTCATGATGAATTCTCAGATATTGCTGATTTCGAATCGAAATCTGCTGAAGATAAATGGGCTTATATTAAAGATGCCTTAAAAGTATGTACACTATGTTACAGTTGCCGGCAAGCTTGTCCAGTATGTTATTGTAATCTTTGTTTTGTAGATCAAAACAAACCAATATGGTTTGGCAAGACAACGCAATTTACTGATATATTAACTTTTCATTTAATTCGTGCCCAACATTTAGCAGGTAGATGTGTGGCATGTGGAGCTTGTTCATCTGTATGTCCAGTTGGAATTGACCTAAATATTATCACAAGAAAATTAGAAAAAATAGTGAAGAATCGATTTAATTACACTTCAGGACTTAATGCAGAAACAGTTCCTCCAATGATGGACTTCAAGATGAGCGATGCGGAAGAATTTATGTTGGAGGAAGATTAAAAAGGTGATTTAAAGAATGGAACAAAAAATATTGAAAAAGGATCAAATTGGAAAATTGTATAATGAGCTTGTAGGAGAATATACTTTTTTTGCTCCTATTAATAAAAAGGGGAATATTGCTTTTGAAAAAATTGAAAATCCAAATGATATTGTTTTGGATTATTTGAATTCAAAAATACCACCAAAATCAGTTTTATTTCCTCAAAATGAAGTGTTATTTGAATACACTTTAGACGAGAAAGATGTTAAAATTACTGATAGACAGGATTTAGATCAAAAGATTTTGATTTTTGGAATCCGTCCATGTGACGCTTATAGTTTTGAATTGTTCGCTAATTTCTTTTCATTTCACGGAGATAAGAAGGATGAAATCTATTTAAAGAAGAAAGATAATACAACTATCATCGGGATTGGATGTAATACTCCAAGAACTACATGTTTTTGCACATCCGTTAATGGAAATCCTTTCAATAAAGAAAATATGGACATTTTTCTAACAGATTTAGGAGAAACATATTTAGTTGAAGGAATTAGCGATAAGGGGAAAGCATTAGTCCAGAAATTGTCATGGCTTTCTGATGCTTCTAAAAATGATTTGAAAAAAGCCGAAGAATTGGCCAAACAAGCAGAAAAATCAATAACTACCGAAATTGATGTTGATAAGGTTGTTGCGAATTTATCAACATGTTTTGAAGATCCTGTTTGGGATGAAATTAGTGAAGCATGTATAGGATGTGGTTCTTGTGCCTATTTATGCCCAACATGTACGTGTTTTGATGTTATTGATGAAACTGATCAGTATAATAATCGCGGAAGAAGAATTAGAATCTGGGATACTTGTCAATCTTGTCTTTATACAATGGAAACAAGTGGTCATAATCCTCGAGATACCAAAATCCAGCGCTGTCGTAATCGAATTATGCATAAATTCAGTTATTATCCAACAAATTATAATTTATTGGGTTGTGTTGGATGTGGTAGATGTGTTTATGTTTGCCCTGCTAATAATGATCTTCGAGTAATATTAGATAAAATAAAAAAAATAGAAAAAAAGGAGGGTGAGAAAGTAGTTGCCTAATCCTTATATTCCTTATCTTACAAGAGTTAAATCAATAGTTTCTGAGAATAAAGTAAATGATATAAAAACTATTGAACTAGAGTTTAAAAAAGAAGAAGATTATAAGAACTTTGATTATATTCCAGGACAATTTGCTGAAATTAGTTTAATTGGAAAAGGTGAATGTCCAATAGGGATCGCCTCATCTCCTACTGAGGAAGGAACTATTAAATTTACTATTAAAAAGATGGGGACTGTAACCTCAGCATTTCATAATTGTGAATTAGGAGATATAGTTGGAGTTAGAGGCCCATGTGGAAATGGCTGGCCTGTTGAAGAAATGAAAAGTAAAAATATTGTAGTTATTGGTGGAGGTTTTGCATTTTCAACACTCCGATCACTTGTAATTTATTTACTAGATGAAAAACATAGAAAAGACTATGGTAATATCACAGTAATTTATGGAAACCGTGACCCTGGAGAAGTGTTATATCTAGATATTTTAGATGAATGGAAAAAACGAGATGACATCAAGGTAGTTTTAACTATCGATCGTGAAGCAGAAGGGTGGACTGAGGAGGTTGGATTTGTTGCACCGATTGTTAAAAAAGTTGCCCCAAGTTCCGACAATGCTGTTGCAGTCATCTGTGGACCACCAATAATGATTAAAACTACAATTGCAGTAATGGAAGAACTAAATTGGAAAGATGAACAAATTCTAAATAGTTTAGAAATGCGAATGAAGTGCGGAATTGGTAAATGTGGAAGATGTAATATAGGTAATAGGTTTGTGTGTGTTGATGGTCCTGTGTTTTCTCTTGCTGAACTTAAAAAAATGCCAAATGAATATTAAATTAATAATATAAGAATTTATTAAAATTAATCCAGAGAAGGTAAATAAAATTGGCTGCTAGTACAGTTTCAAAAACATTTGAAGATTTGATTATTGAAGTTCATGAAAAAGGTCTTTGTGGCGAATGCGGGGGTTGTGTAAGCTTCTGCTCTGCAGGCGAAATCAAAGCTATTGAAATGTCAGAATCAGGTCCACCAAAATATGTAAACAAAGATAAATGTCTTAAGTGCGGTATTTGTTATTTTGTATGTCCTCAAACTCATGTTCTCAATGAACAATTAAATAAGAAATTTAACTATGATCCTCCTATAGGAAATCAATTGAAAATATCTTCATGCCATGCTAGTTCTGAAGAAATTAGAAAAAGAGCAACTGATGGTGGTGCAGTAACAGCAATTTTAAGTTACTTATTAGACAATAAGCTAATTGATGGAGCAATAGTTTGTAAGCGAAAGGGTCCTTTTAATCGGACATCATTTTTAGCCACAAACAGAGAAGATTTGATTGATGCTGCAGGTTCTCATTTTGACTTTTCTAGTCAAGTAATTGGATTAGAAAAATATAATACGTTTATACCAGCTAATATAGCGTTGAAAAAGGTCAGGAGTTCTGATTTATTAAATATTGCTGTCGTTGGTACACCATGCCAAATTAATTCAATTAGAAAAATGCAAGCATTAAGTATATTACCCGCACATATTGTTAAGTATACTTTTGGTTTATTTTGTTATCTAAATTTTTCATTCGATGATGAAGATAGGAAAAAACTAGAAAAAAAATTCGAATTTTCATTTGAAGATGTCGAAAGCATGAACGTGCGCGAAAATCTTATTTTATACTTCAAAAATGGAAATTTTTTGAAGATTCCCTTTCCAGATTTGCACGATATTGGACGTCCTGCTTGTTATGCATGTCCTGATTTTTCCAATATTTATGCTGATATTTCTTTTGGTGGCATTGGATCACCAGAAAAATTGACTACTGCTATCATTAGAACAAAAATTGGAGAGAAAGTTTATAATAATGCTCTGAATAAGGGATACATTAAAGAACCTATTGAATTAAATAGACCAAACAATAAGATGGAATTATTAGAGAAAATTAAGGAATGGTCTAATAAAAAAATCGAAAGGGCAGAAAAAACGTTAAAAATTTAGTATTAAATAAAAATAATATTCTTTTACATTTCTCCTTCTACTTTTATTTCATATGATTCAGCTAAATGTGGAATTAGGTTATATACTACTAGTAAATATAATGGTATTAAAGATAATTCAACAAAAATCGAAATGATAAAAGGGAACTGATGACTAATTAAATCCCAAACAATTCCTCCGATGATAGGACCAACTACATTCCCTAAAAATGCAAAAAATTCACCAATTCCCAAAATTTTACCTCGATGTTCTATAGTAATTCTGCTTACAAGATTTTGAAAAATTAATCCGGAAGAAATCATAATCGTTAAATCTAACAATAAAAGAACTGCAAATACCCAAATATTTGCTGAATTAATCAATAACCAAGTTACTAGGGCACCCAATGCGCTTGTAATACTTATACCTACTGAAGGTCGAAGTTTATCAACAAGAATCCCGAGTTTTGGCGCTAATAGTGATGCTAAAACTCCAGCCGGTAAATATGCCCAAATCACTAATTCAATTTGACTGCCGATATCTTCCAACAAATATAAATTCAAATATGGCCTAGCAATCGAACTATTAATGCTACCAAGGAATAATACGCTCATTAAAAAAATAACGCCAATAATTATGGCTCTCGAACTAAAAAGTTTAGATTTCGTGGTTGAATTATTGGTAAAATCATTATTAATAACACTATTATCAGAAAACTTTATCGATTCATCAACTCTTCTATAAAATATAATGCCAGCTAAAAGATTTCCAATACCATATACAGGAATGGCGCCATATATGATAAAAGGATTGACTGTAAAAATCCCTGCAATTATTACAAGAGTAAAACCAAAAAGCGAGCCAATTATTTGCCCGATGGCATTCGCAGAATCTCTCTTACCGTATGCTTGAGAACGATGGTTTTTATTTGATTTTTCTGCGACAAACATATTAAACGGAACCCAAAAAACACCTGCCATAAAACCGAGTGTAAAAATGCCGATAGTTAGAAGTAAAATCAAATTGGTTATAATAGCAGCATAAATAATGAAATAACTAATAGCTCTACCAAAGGATCCAATCAATACCAAAATTGTCCTCGATTTAATTCGATCTGTTATAAATCCTGTGATAAAGCCACTAATCATTCGACCTAAAACTTGAACGACTACAATTAGACCTACTTGGAGTCCTGAAGCCCCCATATTTGTACGAGCAATTACCGGGGTCCAAAAACTGATAAAAAAGAAACCTAGACTATTTAATAACACTATTCTTAACATATTATTGAAATCTGGTGTAAACCGTTTTTCATCGGTTTTAAATAGAGTCATGGTTCCTCAAAAAAGAATTCAATAAAATCTGAAATATAGGATTAGATTTATTATTTTATATTATAAAAGACTTATGTGTTAATAGAATCATCCCAAAAAAGAGTTATAATACGTAAATCTGTTTTAGTTATGATGATTTGTAGCTTTATTCATTTCTTTTGTATTTAATAATTCTAAATATCTTTTTTGGAAAGGCGCTTGTTTATATTGTCTGAAATATTCCCAAACTTCACGTTTCATTTCTAATTTTTCATTCTTCATAATACAAAATTCCTAATATCTCTGTTTGAATGAAAAATATCGAAAAAATTATTTAACATTTAAAGAGTCCAGTTGTTATAAAGATTATTTCATATTACAATTCAAAGATATTTCCAGTGTTATAGATAGTACTATCTAAATCGAGTATTATCTGCCCACCAGAGGCAATTTCTACAGCATAATTTATACCTTCTAAAACTCTATTCATCATAAATTCATAAGCTGTCTGACAATCTTTAAGCTGTTGCATTTGTTTTCCAGCATAACATTGCGACATCGCAGGAATTAGCTCGGGAATGAAATCTTGGCTTATCATTATCTCCTCTGCATCAATATTAGCTTCCTTCGCCAATGTAAAAGGTTTATATACATCCATTTGAGCAAACATTACTCTACAGACAAAAATTGATGCTTTTATCTCCTTCATGATAAACTTAATTCTGTTTTTATCATCAAGGAATTTCTTAAATGTAATAGCGTTGATTATATCCTCATTAGTTATAGTATTCGAAGTATCCATTAATTCACTTACTCTTTCTGAGATTCTTTTTGAAGATAACATGAGTTTAAGATTCATTTCATTTTTTCTATAATAATCTTCATAAAAAGCAGAAAGAAAATTATGTGTACCAAGAGTCTCTTGGTCCCTTGAAGTGTCTAATTTGTATTGATTTTCTTTAAATTTGTCCATAAAATTCTTTATTATCAAAAATTTTACTTTTAATCTATGTAAAGCAAAAAATAAGCACAATCTCGTCTTAGTATAAGCTTCTACATTCCCCATCCTAAATCTATCATGATGATCTCTTGAATACATTACAATAGGTTTTAATTTACTCACGACAACCTCAATAAAATATTCAATAATATGTTCAAGGGGGTGGCAATCTATAACATGAAATTTTTCTATTAATTTTTGACTGGTGGGTTGGCTTTGCGGCAATTCTTTGATATCATCATAATTGTAATATTCAAGAAATAAAGAAGTCAGTGCTTCCATTTCCAATACAGTTCGACAGGGAATAAAAACCTTATTTAAATCATATAATATGGTACCGCTTTCTGGCATATCTTTTAATCAACTTTAATATTTTATTTGTAATCCGAAAAAAACCCTCGCTCTTATCAAGTTACTATTTAGGTTATCAATTAAATAAGTTTTTTTATTAAAGTCTTACCTTTTCATAATAATCTATTCTTACTCATATCTTTTAAGGTTTCAAAATTTAATGTAAAGATTTTGGATTGCTTTTTTTTTATAACAATTCATTTCCATTTCTATTAGTTTTTACACTATTTGTTATAAAATCATAAAACAATGGAAATATGATTAGATTGTAATATACCAAGGTATCAAAAGAATCCTTTAAGATTTTCAATAATATATTTATAAATCCCTTAAAAATAGGGTAGTTTTTGTTTCTGGTTTAAAAAAATTTATAAATACATAATTTATTAGATTATTAAATTTTGTA
>JBHLNW010000151.1:0-5712 GCA_048941185.1 Promethearchaeota archaeon | reverse complement strand
GTTTCTTGTTTTTCTTGTGGTCCAGATGGTACTATGTATCATCTCTTTCGGCAAAAACTTGAAGGGGACACTTTTTGTTATCTTGAAATAGATTCACACACAGCCCACGCTGGTTTTGAAACAAGAGTAGGAGCTTTTCTTGATATTATTGAAGAGCGTCATCGAAAAAATGTTAAAAATATTAAGAATTTAATAAATCAAAATATTGCTGTTTAAAGATGTCAGATTTAAAATATTCTAAAGATTTAGGAATATATACACAGAATAAGGTTAAAAGTGCTCGATTTTCAGAGAATTATAAATATATTATTGACAGTGATGGGCAAAAGATTGAACTTGATGATCCTAGAATAGTATATGTTGATCCAGAACCACGTAATCCATATGGAAGGCGCCTTGTTATAAATTTATTTAAGAAATATAATCGTAATATAAGAATTAGTTCAGAAACTGATGCTTCTATCTTACAATATGCAAAACAATTATGTTCTGGAAGAGAATGTCTAGCAAGTGTTGGAATAGCAGGGGCAGTTTTAAAGGATATTAATGAATATAGAGATGAAAATGAAATAACTATTTATCGAACTCCAATAGATCAACACGGTCCTTGCCAAAATGGAGCATGGCCTGTCCTTTGGGATACATTTGTCAAGAGAATAAACTTAAAGAATGTAATATTTTGTGCCTTCCCTAAATACAGCAACAATTATCTGGGATTGAATCGTGATTTGTTAGCTTGGGAAAATATTTATTTTGTCATAGGACAATATATTATCGAAGCAAGAAACGCATTGCAATGCGTTGCTAGAAGAAAAAATATCGCTTTAATTTTATTTGAAGATATAACTAGTGAATTTATTACTAATTTAAAAGAGGGAAAAAAAACATTAAATATAGGTTTAATGCAATGGGCAAGGGAGATTGCCAGAATACCTATTAAAGCTAAAATTGAAGAAACACCAAAAGTTTTAATATTTGGGGGTTTAAATTTAATGTTTGATCATTATCCAATCGAAGAATTTTTTCTTGAAAAGGGTATTATTCCAAAAGTTGTCGATATAGTTGAATCCATGAGTTTAATTTTAGCTGAAAGCACAATAAGATATGGATTTAAAAAAGGATTCGTCATACCTAAGGAGCAATTTAGCAAAGATTTATTCGATTTTCCTGACATGGACAATAATGATCGGAGAGAAATTATTCGAGCAAAGCGAAATAGAGAAGCTTTACAATTTTTAGATTCACAGTGTAAAACTATAAGAAGATTAATGGGAAAGTCTGGATTGTTATTTGACTCTTTTATAGAATTTATTAATCTTCTTGAAGAAGGCAGCAAATATGTTTCTTCAAATAGTCTTAGTGAAACACCAGTAATAACTGGTAGGTTTTTACATTCAGTTAAAGAAGGGATTTATGATGGTTTAATAAATTTAGGTACTTTTAATTGTCAGCCTGCAATGAATTCACAAGCTATCATACGCCCTCTAGCCAATAAATCAGATATTCCATATGCTGCTATTGATTGTGAAGGTCCATGGATCTCAACAAACCAACGTAGGCTTCTTGAAACAATCGCAATTCAAGCAAAGAGAGTCCGTAAGAAGAAGAATGGGTTACGAGTTGAGAAATAGAGCTTAGCTAACTTTTCGTTTAATTTTTCCTTGCAACCATCCTATTTTATTCACTTTTATATTATCAAACTTAGAGATATATGGTTTTAAGTCTAATAAAGGTGTTTTATCAAGCATATCTACATTTTGTACTAAAACTTTATTTTCTTCAATTTTTAAAATCTTTAATATTGAAATTCCAATAGGATTAGGACGGAATGGCGTTCGAATAGCAAAAACTCCTTTTATTTCATTATCTAAGAAAGGTTTTGATTGAAGTGGTACGGGCAATTTCACCATGTCAAAGAAATACAAACAATAAATGTGAGAAAATCCAGATAGATCTTTTAAACCTGCTTGAAATTCAGAAAAAATTTCAATAGTACCATTTCTATCTGACATAGATGACTGAATTGGAATCCCATTAAATGATTTGAAAGGCGTATGAATAATTCCTATTGGTTTGAAACAGATCTCTTGAGGAAATTTTCTTTCTTTAAAATCAATTATTATTTTCTTTGTAATTTCCATAATAAAATAGATTATTTCATTTAAAGAAATAATTAATGATTGAAGTTTTATATTGGTTTCAAAACTTTTATATACAATTTTATCGTAATAATAAAACAATCCAATTTTATTTCGATCAAAAAAGTATAAAATATTGAAAGTTAATAGAAGTCATCATTATCAATGAATTCTGTTATATGTTAAATGTGCTTTAATTAATATACTTCTCGTTGCAAGAGCGCCAAGGAGGGGCGCAATGATATAAATACCCAAAATAAACGAGATTAAAAAAAATGAGAAAAAATGTAAAATACATTTCTCTTGCACTTTTAGTGTTCATTTCCAGCTTTATGTTCATTACAATACCTTATGTGGTAGCTCAAACAGACACACCTATCTTTATGGAAGCAATGGTGGAGATGCGTGATGGTGTTCACCTATATACTAGAATTTATTTGCCTGGTGAAGGAGAATATCCAGTAATTCTTACGAGGACCCCATACGGAATTGGAACTCCCGGTGTAGGACCAGATCCAGATAAATGGCCTCATGAAGTCTTTAATGGTTATGCTTATGTGGCACAAGATACAAGGGGTAGGTATTTTTCTGAGGGTGTTGACCGTCTCTTTTATGATGATGGTCCTGATGGGTATGATACTATAGAATGGATTGCAGAGCAAGATTGGTGCAATGAAAAAGTTGGTATGTTTGGAGGTTCAGCTTCAGGTAATACAGCTTACTTAGCTGCAGGGGAAAATCCACCTCACTTGGAAACTGTTTTATCGTATGTCGCAAGCGCAAATCTTTACAACGATCTTACTTTTGATGGAGGTGCTTATCGTCTTGATTCATTGATTTGGACTCTTTTTCAGACTGTAATGGGTTTATCTGAAACTCATGTGAATGAAACTTTACCCCCCCCACAACGCCCATATTATGACTATTATAGGTATCTTATTAGTTTAGCTTTAGAAGATTTAACAAGTCATATGCTACCAGTTCCACCTGATCGACCAGTAGATTCAGCAGCATGGATGAGTCTCCCAATAATAGGAAGTAATCCAAGTTTCAGTACTTTACAACCATTTGGAGATGAGGTAATGAGCCATCCAAACGAAGATGATTTTCGAAATAAACTTAATGTTCATGATACAATTGATATTCCAATTCTACATGTTGCTGGATGGTTTGACTTTTTTTCAAGATGTACTATTGATGCATTTGTTGATTTACAATATTTAGGAAACCAAAAATTGTTTGTTTTACCTGGTACTCATGGTGGTCTCGGAGAAATGCCATATGAACCCTATTATGATTGGTTTGATTATTGGCTTAAAGGTGAAGATACTGGAATAATGGATGAACCCCCCGTTTGGTATATTGGTCTTGGAGATATGGAGTGGCGATATGCGGACCAATGGCCTCCTGGAGGAATTGATTATATAAATTATTACATGCATAGTGATGGAAGTCTTGATACTAATTTTTATAGCGAATTTGATGAAGCAATTAGTTATATTTATGATCCAATGAATCCAGTACTTACATGGGGTGGAAGGAATCTTGGTTTACCCGCGGGATCTTTTGATCAAACACCTGTTGTACTGGGCAGAGGAGATATTTTAAGCTATACAACAGAACCTTTAGAAGAAGATAGTGAAATTGCAGGTCCTATTAAAGTTTATCTTAGCGGTTCTTCTAACTGTCTTGACACTGATTTTACTGCTAAATTAATTGATGTATGGCCAACAGGAGAACTAATGCTTGTTGCTGATGGTATTATAAGAGGAAGATATAGGAATTCAATGGCAGAACCGGAGTTAATGTCAGGAAATCCAGATGATATATACGAATTTACAATAAGTATGGGTGATATTTGCCAAGTATTTAAAGCAGGTCATTCTATTCGAATAGACATTTCCAGTAGCAATTTCCCAAAACATGATAGAAATCTAAATAGTGGTGGAGAATTATATACTGAAACTGAAGATGCAATTCAAATCGCCGAAAATACAATTCATCATTCCACTGATAATCCTTCCTATATAGTTTTACCTATAATGTCTCCAGAACCTAAGGTATTTGAAGGATGTGCTAAAATAAAACTTCCAGATATTAAGTATACAGGAACAGCAGAATTTCATATATATGAAAATTCAGTTTATCTCCATTTTGAAGATCAATGGATTAAATGGGATATTAACCGTCATTACGATTTCTGTAATGTTGATATCTATAAATGCCAAGGCGAATATGGAAGATTAAATGTAGTAGTTGTTCACTCTAGACGAGGATATCATGTAGTAGGATCGGGACGTAAGATATTGTTTCTTTCTAAATTTAAGAAATAATGAAAATCGAATATTAAAAATTACTTTTTTTTATTTTAGTAAGATTTATTAAAAAAAGGAATGTTATTTAGATAAATCTAGTTTTTTCAGAAGATTTATGAGAAAATTCCAAGTTCTTTCTACTGAGTTTATTTCTAATCGCTCATCTGGAGAATGAAGTCCTTTTGCATTGGCTCCGAACGCTATAGCCTCAATACCAGAAATTTTGTCTATTAATAGTGTGGTTTCCAATCCCCCATGAATTATTTTTATTTCTGCTTCTTCCTTAAATAATTCTCTATAGGCATCTTGAGCAATCTTTAAAAGCTTGGAGTTAAAATTCGGCTCCCAAGGAGGATAACTACCACGATATGTGTTTTCCATCTCTAAACCTGAAAGTTTTAATAATGTTAATACTTGCTCGTAGATATCGTTATTATAATATTTACTCAAGCTTCGATGGAGCCATCTAAGTTTAATATGATCTTCTTTTGTCCTAATTTTGCCTAAATTAGTTGAAGTAAACATTAAATCTTTAATTTTGGGGTGAAAAGCTATTGGCCCATTAGGAAATATATATAGAAGGTCTAGTAATTTATATTGAACATCTTTAGATATTACTTCATTATTTGTAAAATTTTCAAGCTTTTCCATTTCAATATTCATGTCTTTTTCGATTCCATTAAATTGCTTTTTAATCTCGCTAAAAATATCGAAAATGTTTGCTTTCATATCTTCAAGTTTATTTTGCGTAATGAAGAATATTGAATTCGCCTCTCTAGGAATTGCATTGGCAGCTCCGCCTCCATGTATTGAATTAATATAGATTGTGTATTTATTATTAATTTTCCACAGAATTTGGCTTAATATGTTTATAGCATGTGCTTGACCCTCATTGCATCTACCAGAATGCCCACCAATTAATCCAAAAATAGACAATTTTATTGGTATAATATTCAATTGTTCTCGCTCTATCAAACCAGACTTTTTTTTGACTTTAGTATGGAAACCAATTCCTCCAGTGCATCCAATTGTGATTGATTTTTCACCAGAATCAAGATTTATCAAGTATTTGCCACTAACCAGGCTTGGATCAATATTTTTTGCACCACCCATATCATACTCTTCACGCACAGTAAATAGTAAATCAAATCCTAATGAATTAAACTTTAGCTCATTATTATGAATTTTTTTCATAAGAGTTAACAAATAACAGATACCTACACCATTATCAGCACCTAAAGTTGTTCCTTCTGCTGTAA
>JBHLNW010000049.1:0-24948 GCA_048941185.1 Promethearchaeota archaeon | reverse complement strand
CCACCATGTCTAGTCATGTTCTATTTTTCCACCTCTTTCCCTTTTTTTGGACCAGTTAATTCTTCTTCATAAAATCCGTATAAAGCTTTTCTTTCAATCATATTTGCTCTCCATGGGTCCATTTTCTTTTCTTTAGTAAATTTAGTTATAATTAGATTTGATATATGTATTGGAGGATGAAATTGGGTGCCATCTGTTTTCTCAAATTGGGCTTCTTTAATTTTAGCTCGTTGATTTCTTGTAATTTCAATTACTTCACCTTCAAAATCAGTAAATTCTCCCTTAGTTATTCTTACATGGTCACCAACTCTAAGAGGAAGTCTCTTAATCCCATATTCATCACGGAGAAAATCAGCTACCCGGGTACTATGCAGTTTTGCACGTTGATGATTGCTATAATTATATAAAGCTTTTCTTTGTTTTCTTGCCTTTGTTGATTTTACTTTCATTTTATATCATCCTTTTATATTATTAATGATGAAATTGAGGCTAATCGTGGGAACATCTCCGCTGCCTCTCGCGCGATTGGTCCCCTCACTTCTGTGGCTTTTGGTTCACCATCTTTTGTAATGATAACACCTGCATTATCCTCAAAGCATAGTCTAGTTCCATCCAATCGTCTGTAGATCATTTTTTGTCGAACTATTACTGCTTTGACAATATTTCCACGTAATTCTGGTTTCCCTTTTTTTATGGTAATAGTGCATACACTTCCAACCGAAGCTTTTGGCAACCTTCTTAATCGTGTTTTAAACCCATCAACATTAATTATTTGACCAATCTTTGCTCCTGAATTATCTGTAATAAGGATTCGTGATCCATTACATAAACCATAGCTTGTACGTGGTTTAATGTAAGTTTTTCTTCCCATTTTTCTTCTAGTGCCCACTTAAACCACCTTACTTGAAATTTTGTCTAATACAATAAATGCTTTTGTTTTAGAAACTTTTCGAGATTCTCCTACACGTACTAAATCTCCTAGTTCAATCTCATGAATTAAACAATCTGGTAAATGACAAGCTAGTCTTGTATTTCTTCTTTCGTATCTTTGATATTTCTTAACAAATTGAACATAATCACGCCTAATGATAATAGTGTTTTTTGATTTTTTACTCACAACAACTCCTTTTGTAATTTTTCCCCTAATTCTTGTAGAACCATGAAAGGGGCAAGACTCATCTTTGCATTCTTCAGCTTTATTTTTTGGAGGAATTACTCCGGGAATACCAATATTTCTACTCATTTGTATAACCATCTCTTTTTCTTTAAACTTCTTAATCTATTCACAGGAAGCCCAACGATCTTATTACCTTGAACTTCTAAATAATAATCCTCTTTCTCATCCTCAAATTTTGAAATTCTAAATCTAAATATATAATCTTTTTTGATATATTTCTTATATTTTCCATTTTTTTCAGTAATTAACATATCTCTTGTTTCATCAACAACAATGCCTATTAGCTTGAAAATCTTACCATTTAATTTAGATATAGGTTTAGCAAAGGCATGAATACCTATGAAGTCTTGATATATAAGTAATTCTGGATTGATCGTCATTTTTCTTCATTCATCACAGTAAGTATTCTTGCAATTTGCTTTCTCAATAATTTTGATTTAGCAGGGTTATCTGAAAGCCCTCCACCTGTTTGCATTGAATATAACATCATTAATTCTTCTCTTAAGGTAATTAAAGCTCTTTCTCTTTCTCTATCATCCATTTCGCGTATTTTTTTTGCTGTTAAGATATCCATATATCATTACCTTTTATTATTAAAACACTATTTCTTATCTAGTTTCTGTTCATTATTTTCTTTATCAGAAATTAGAGAGATCTCAGAAATTTCTCCCTCATCCACTTCATCAAGTAGTTTCTTATCTTCCTCACTTAAAACTCCTTCTTGTTGTTCAATTATGTAATCTGCTCTTGTTTTTACCAATTTTGCTTCTTCTTTTGCTTGGGCTTTTACTAATAGATCATCCTTGATTTTAATATCATCACCCATTTTTGTATTGGCACGCATTATTTTAACAATTACTCCTAAAACCCCTGATTTCTGAATACACTGAGCAACTCCTTTATCTACACCTTCTTGAGCAGGTTGACCGGATTTAGACATTGTCCCAGCACGGAATATTTGAGTGCGAGCTCGTTGAGAAGTAACCTTACCTGAGACGATAATCTCTACACCTCGAGCTCCAGCATCCATGACTTTTCTTAAAATATAATAACCAGCTCTTCTATAGTGTCTTCCCCGGTCTAAGCTATATGCTAATCTTTCAGCCATAATTTGCGCATCAAGATCTGGCTCAGCAACCTCCTCAACCTCAATCTGAGGCATTTCCAGTCCAAATTGGTCTTGAAGAACATCAGTTATCTCTTGAATGCGCTTTCCTCCCTTCCCTATTACAAGTCCAGGACGACTAGTCTTTAAGGTTATTCGTACACCTAACGGAGTACGTTGTAACTCTACACCCGCAAAACCTGCACGTATTAATTCTGAGCGTAAGTATTCGTTTATTTGCATCAATTTAATTCCTTGTTCAATAAAATTTTTCACTAATGGGCTCATATTTTCTCAATTATCTTCAATTCTATGTTTTTTTTATAATATTTTTATTTAACTTGGAAATTCATAAATAACAATTTCTATATGGGATAAATGTTTATATCTTGCTGTACTACGACCATGAGCACGTGGAATATATCTTTTTATTATTCTTCCCCTTTGTGTCGCAGCATGAATAATCCTACAGAGATCAATATCTAAACCTTTATATTCTGCATTGGATTCTACAGATGTAAGGATCTCATATATTCTAGCTGCTGCTTTTTGAGGATATCTTCCAGCATACCATTTGAATTGTTTTAAATCATGTTTATGCGCTACTTTTTTCTTATGCCTTCTAAAAGGTACTGATTGTTCTAAGCGAATCACTTTTTCTAAAAAGTTTTTTGCTTGATCTACTTTCATTCCTTTTATCACAGCACAAATTTCTCTTGCTTGTTTTGGTTTAATTCTGATATCTCGACCTGATGCTTTTGCTAATCTTTCTGAATCATATTTTTGTTCTGTAAAAGAATAACCCCACGTTGGCACTTATTATCAACTCATATAATTAATATTTATTTTAATGGAACATATTTCGAACTTCTTGTAGCTCCAATCCCTGGTGAACCATGCTGAACTCGTTTTCTTGTAATAGCAAACTCTCCTAGATAATGAGATATCATATCTGGTTTAACTTCAACTGTGACAAACTCTTTTCCGTTGTATACACCAATTTTGAGACCAACCATTTCGGGAAATATTATCATATCTCTAACATGGGTTCTTGTAAGTAAATCTTTGCCTCTCTTTTTAGCTCGATATGCACGTCTTAATCTTTCGAGTAATTTTTTTTGCCTCGGGGGTAAACCTCTTTTTAAGGAACGTCTTGCTCTAGCTGGTAATAATTGTATAAATTGATCCATATTCATTTTCTTCAATTCTTCAAGAGTATATCCTCTATATTTGAATCTTAATCGATCTAACTCTGCTTCTGCGTCTAGGTCTCCTTTTTTTGGTAGTTCTTCTTCAATTATGTCCTCAATTCCAATTTCAATCTCTTCCTCTGAATCTAGGTCTTTTTCTAATTCATTCTGACCTTCTTCTTCCATTTCTTCTGACTTTTTTTCATCAGATTGTTCATCTGGAGCCATTTTTTAACCAATCTACTTATTCCATTTATATAATTCTGTAAATTTTTTCTCAATATTATATTACGGTAAGGTTTTTAGTGGTCCTTTAAATTTTAACTTTTAGGTTAAGTTAGCAAAAATCATAAAACTTATAAGTGTTAGATTCAAATTTGAAGAGAATCTCACTTACCTTTCTGTGCTAATTTAAAGTCTGGTTTTTGTCCACTTTTAGTATGATTATGAGAAGTTAAGCATATTGATTTGGATTAAAGATTCTTCTTATATCCTCCTCATCAAAATTTCCATTCCATTTTTCTTTAATAATCACAAATTCATCTTTTTCTTTATTAGGATTAAAAACAGAATGATATGCATTAATTGGATTATGAAATATTGTTCCAGTTTTCACAAAATAATGTACTTTATTTTTACTGATGATAATGGGTTTTCCTTTAAGAATTTCCCAGACTTCATTTCTGTAATTATGAATTTGAATCGAAAGTCCATATTCTGGCTTAATAAAGATCAAATTATGTTCTGGATAAGTAAATTTAAAACTGTACCATTTAGGAAGCGTCCCGATATACCCTTCAGGTATATTATATCTTTTTTTAAAAAATTCTGAATCAAGGTTAACTTTCTTTGAAAATTCAAACTTATAAGGATTATAAATTACTTTATGGTTGGAAATATCTTGGTTATATTTAATTTTTAAAACTTCTTTTCCGTTATTTATTACCATATAATAAGATTTTGGTTTTATTACTAAATCTGAATCTAATATCCCTTCAGTTAAAAATGAGTCTCCATTGATTAGGAAAATATCATTAAATCTATCCTTAATTATACAAATCTTCAATTGTTGAGAACTATTTTTTCTTAATGAAGTACTTTTTTGAGGAGGAATATTTTCTTGCTTCAAATTTTTTACTCCTATTAGTTGCTTTAAATTTTTAATTCATTATATTTCTCTAGAATTTCATTTAAGAATGGCATTGATTGTTGAGCGCCTTTTCTAGTGACTGCAATTGAGGCAGCTATAGTTGCAAATTTCACAGCAGTTAAAATTTTCTCACCTCTATTTAACATAGCGGCTAATACTCCAATAAAGCAATCTCCCGCACCTACGGTATCTACAGCTTTGACTATAGGAGATTGTATTTCGAAAAATTCATTTTCTTTGCTTAAATATACTAAACAACCTTTCTTTCCTAACGTAGTTATAATACATTTTACTCCTAAACTAGAAATGTCTCTTACTGTTTGCATAATCTTCTGTTTTCCTACACTAGTTATATTTTTAAGACCTAGAAGTGAATGTAATTTATAAAGTTCCCCTTCATTAGGGATGATTATATCCACGTTTTTGAAAACATCAATCGGGATTGATTTCAATGGAGCTGGATTTAAGATTTTAATAGCTTTTCCTTTGGAGGCTATTGCAAATATTTTTTTAATCGTATCAATTGGAATCTCCATCTGAACGACTATTACTTTTGCATTTTTAAGAATTTCTTCTCTGTTATTGATATCTTCGAAATTTAATTTTGAATTAGCCCCAGGAGCAACACTTATCATATTTTCTCCATTTTCATCGATTAGTATGAAAGCCACTCCACTTGGATTCTCAGGATCTCTGATGATAAAATCCATGTTAATACCTTCACCCATTAATTGAGAAACCATTTGATCACCAAATAAATCATTTCCTATTTTTACAATAAAGATAGTTGACGCTCCCGATCTAATGGATGCAACTGCTTGATTTGCTCCTTTCCCTCCAAAAAATTGCTTGAAAATTCCATCTGTAACTGTTTCTCCACGATTAGGAAATCTTTTAATATATATATTTAGGTCCATATTACTTGAACCAATTATTAAAACATATTCAGTTTCCTTAATCATATGATCAACCTTTAATTTTAACAAATTTTAAAGTTTTAATTGCATCTATACTTTTTATTTATGGATCATCATATTTTTATTTTTGATCAAATATCATTAATAGAATGGTTTTAATTTAATCATTTTTTAGAAAGTAATATTAAACAAATCAAATAATCAAAATTAATCTAAATTAAATGAATTAATACTTTAAAAAAAAATAAGGAGTTGAACTACAATCGCAAAAGATAAAATAATAGGAGCGATAGTAATGGTCGTGGGTATTTTAATCGCCATAATTTATACATTGGGTTCTGTAGTAGATTTATATATGGTAACTGTTTTGGACATTCCTAATGGTATTGATCTTACCTCGAGTTGGTTTTTTGGACTAGACATCTTAAGTTGGGAACTCATGGTGGTTTTACCAATGTGGCTTTTGGTAGTCCTGATTTCAATTATTGCTATCTGGATTGGATATAGTATGTTAACTACCCCAGCACCGGTTCCACTTGAAGAATTAGAAGAGGAGCTAGCTGCTGAAGAGGAATCAGAATAACCTTTTAAAATTTTTTATTTTTTTTTCCATTTTATGGATATTTTTAATCTATTGTATTGTAATTTTATATATTAGTTAATTATTTGTCAATTTGTAAGCAATTATCATTCCATTATCACAACAACAAAATAAAATCTTTTTTTCTTCCAAAATTTGAATCATATTTAAACACCCATTAATGGTGTTATTATATATTATTGATCCGGTCTCTTCTTCAATTATAATAAGTTCCCCCTCAGTAGTACCCACAAAAATAAGAATCTTACTGAAGATCTCAATCACTTTTAAGCACTCAATATTGTATCCTTTTAGTTCCCAATTAACATCGAGTGATTCATTTAAACATATTAATCTCGATGTAAAATTTATATTTTCAAGTTGTAATGAATTATTGAGATAATCAAATGAATAGGAACTAACAAGAGATTTATTGAAATTTGGGAGTAAGTAACTTTTGCACTTCCATACATAATCTTTGAATTTAATTGTTTTGAATTCTTTTTGCGTCTTTATATCTATAAAATGTAATTCCTTATCATCTCCACCGCATAGTATAACCCAACCTTTAGTTGTTTTCAAATAAGAAACACAGCGTACTTTATTCGAAAATCTTTTAAACCATAATAATTCTCCGTCAAAAGCATTGAAAGCTCTGATTGTTCCATCATTTCCACCAGCAATTATCATTTTTTTATCATCTGTAAAAACAATGGCATCACCGACACCATCTTCGAAAATTTGCCCCCAAATTAAATTTCCATTCAAAGAGTCTAAAATCCTTATTGTTTTATCAAGCGAATATACTATTAATTCGCTTGAATTATTTTTATTAATATCATTAATGAGGATCCCACTAATAGAGTTGCCAAATTTATGATTCCAAAATGAGATTAGTTCATAAGAAATATTGCATTTATAAGTTCTTAATACTCCATCCATTCCACCTAAAATTATTTCATTTTTTCCATCATTATCGAGATCATGGACTTTCAAGTACCAAATTGGTATCTCTTTTGAAATTACTTTTTGTTGTATTATTTCGCCATTTTGAGATAAGAATAATAATGTTCCAGTTCGAGTAAAAGCAATTATTTCTATATTTCCATTATTATTAATATCTCCTATTTCAATACCTAGTATAACCTCATTATGTTTAAAATTCCATAATTCTATTACTTGCATGGTGATATGATAATTAATGGTTTTAAAGTTTCAGATTAAATTTGAAAAATTATAAATAATTGATAACTTTTCTCAATAAAAACGAAATTTATATTTTTTATATTATTATCAAAGTTAGGATTATTATTAAATAATCAAAAATTTAGAAAAAAGATATAACAACAGAAAGGAGTTAAAAAACAATGTCCTTTGACATAAAGCTAGATATGGATGCCTGTTCTGGATGCGGTACATGTTATGAAGTATGTCCCTCTGAATGTTTTGGTGAACCTGAGGGAGGGAAAGTAAATGTCCTCGAAGAAAATAGAGAAGACTGTGTAGGATGTAGAGCTTGCGAAACTCAATGTCCTGAAGAGGCTATAGAGATTATAGAAAATTAACTTTCAGAAGCATTAATCATATTTTCTATTTTTTATTTTTTTTCTATTTTTAAGTAAAAATTAAATATCTGCACATAAAAATACAAGTATTTCCTTAACAAATTTCTTAATATCTTTTATTCTAATTGTTTCATTTACCCCATGAGTATTAGATCCTGCAGTGGCGACCCCTCGAATAATAATTTCGTGAGTTTTTAGAATTTGGGCAACATAACCAACATCAAAAGTAAGATTCATTCCCGTTAAGTATATATTTTCTTCAGGAATTTTATGTACTAATTTAATGACTTTTATAATTCTCTGGATTTCTGGGCTATTGATATCAACTTTTAAAGGAGGATAAGAATATTTAAATGTAGTTTTTACATCCAAAGCTTGACTTTTTTTTCTTCCTCTTTCTATAGCTTCAAGTATCTCCGCTTTTACTTCTTTAATAGATTCATCAGGTAAAACTCGTCTATTAATTGTTAGTATACAGAGATCTGGAATAATATTTGATTTTTCGCCTGATTTGATGATATCTAAATTAAATAATGGATTTAAATTCTTTGCTTCTTTAGTTCTTGGATCTGAAAAACCTGGGATATCTTTACTAGTACGAGATTCGACTTTCTTTTTCAATTGTATAAGTTCTACTAAAATTGGAACCATTTCCTCTAATGCATTTATGCCTAAAAAACTTAGACCAGAATGAGAACTTCTCCCTATGGTTTCAACATCAATATCTAAATTTCCTGCTGTCCCGATTAATATTATTGGCTCAATTGAATAATCAATAGAAAAAATAGTTCCTTTTACATATCCTTGTTCAGCTAAATACCGAATTCCTGGATAAAACCCTATTTCCTCATCAGTACAATTTAAAACATGAATGTTATATTTAGGAGTAAGATTTAGTTTTTCAATTATTTGAAGAGCAAGTATTACACAAACCATTGATCCTTTATTATCTCCAACCCCACGCCCGTAAATTTTGCCACTTTTAATGATTGTCGCTTCAAAAGGAGGAAATCTCCATTTTTGAGATCCTTTATCTGTAGCTGGAACAACATCCATATGTCCGCAAAAGGATATATCTTTCTTTTGACCAAATTCTTTTGTAGCAACAAGATTTATACGCGATCCTTCTAAAGGGGAGGGAATTTCTTTAATTAATTCTTCTGGGATACTAACTTCTTCAAGAATGTATCCTAATTCTTTAAAGTAAGGAGAAATTGCATTAACATATTTTCTATAGGAATTACCAGGAGGTACTGTCGTATCTATATTAATTAGAGTTTTCATAATCTCCATAATTTTCTCTTCTTCTAATCCGTCAACTTCGTCAAGTATTTGATTTATATCTGTCATAATTAGTTAAATAATTGTATTACAAGTGGTTATTTACAAAAAATAATACTGATAAAAGAAATTTTTTATGATTTGTAATTGAATTTCTTAGTTTTAAAAAATAAACAAATTAAAATTACCACAGTAATATTCTTCCGCAGTTCTTACAGATTCCTTCATTGATTTGGGAATTAATACAACTTTCATGGTATTGAGCTTTACATGCTTTACAATGATATATTTTTCCTTTATATTCTGTAAAATCATATTCACAAAAAACACATTTACTAGCGTAAGAGAAATCAGGGTTATTTAAGTCAGTTTCAATAATTTGAGAAGTTTCTGTTAAGCCACTACCTCCCATAGTAGGTATTAAATAATCTGCTTGTTGGGGCGGAGAAACCCATTGTTCTTCTAAAGGAGCTTGATATTGTTGTTGGGGTTGTGTTTGAGACTGCCAATCGGAAACATATCTTGGTGTTGATGGCTTTGAAATACCCATTTTTAACGATATTTTTTCATCTAAAATATTGGTTAAAATTAGAGCAGAGGCGTATTTTCCTTTGGCGCCTCCTTTTTGTAAATGAGTATGGCTGATCATATGAATTACTCTCCCCCCCATTTTACCATAATCAAATTCTACCAGTACAGGGGATTCTCCCCATTTATTTTGAATTTCCCAAGAAGCAATTAACACTCTAACAGCTTGCGGATTTAGAATTTGTATTGGAAAAGATCTAGTTTCGAGCCACCATCTAAATTCATTTTTCTTAGTGTCTTTAGCTGTTTGTTTTTGCCATTTGTTTTGTTGAATTTCACTTAATACACCATCTAAAAAGGGGTGATTGGGATTAATAACTTGGCATGCTACAACAGCATCAGCAGTCTTTGCACGATTCCAGCGAATAAAACCTGGGAATATATTTTCAATAATACTTTGTATAGCCCAATCAGTTGTGATTAACCATCCACCATTCATTACAAAATCTTTAACTTTTGGGTAAGCTGCGTGAGGAATATCACTTCCTGGACACCCGATAAGTACAACGTCGTATTGAGATAAATTTTCTTTCATAATTTCTTTCTCTCTAATGACATTTTTTAATGATGCGTACATATTTTCTATCACCTTTTTTGGTTTTTCATATCTTCCATTAACTGCTAGTATTTTTCCATGTTTCTCAACAGCTTGTACGACATCCTTTTTGTTCAATGCCTCCATTTTACGTTTCTTTACTTCCGAATAAAGATCCTTCCAACTCATTTGATCAGCCTTTAAATAAAGTTATATAGAATTTAGTGTTATTTTATAATTACTATAAATGAATTAATATATATATTTTGATTAAAAAGGATAATTATGGTAAAATTAAAAGATTTAGGCCAACCATTCGAATTTTGGGAATATTTTGAAAAAGTTTCTAAAATCCCTCGATGCTCTGAGCATGAAGAAAAAATTAGAAATTACATAAAAGAAGAATCAAACAAATTGGGTTTTAAAAATAAAATTGATTCTGCTGGAAATCTTTTAATCAATATTCCTGCTAAATTAAAACAATCAAAAAGAATAGTTCTTCAGTGTCATATGGATATGGTATGTGAAAAAAATGAATCAGTGATTCATAATTTTTCAAGAGATCCTTTAAAATTAAAAATTGAAGTATTAGATAATGAAAAATGGATAACAGCTGAAGGAACTACTTTAGGTGCTGATAATGGAGTAGGCATATGTTATTTATTAACTCTAATGAATAAAATTCAGAAGGGAGAGTTAGTATTCAATTCATTAGAGTTTAATTTATTATTTACAGTAGATGAAGAGCAAGGCTTACGAGGTGCATTTGCTATTGAAAAAGATTTTTTAGATGGGGAATATCTTATAAACCTTGATTCTGAGGAAGATGATGCTGTAACAATAGGATGTGCTGGAGGTCTTGTTCATATTATAAAAATAGAAAAAGAAACAGCAAATTTAAATCTTCATGATAACAAATATATACCAATAAAAATTTTTGTTTCTGGGTTATTGGGAGGTCATTCTGGAGTAGATATTCATTTAGGGAGAGGAAATGCTTTAAAAATAATTAGTCATATTCTTTGGAAAGTAAATGAAAAATATATAATTCATATTTGCTCGATAGATGGAGGTAATCGAACTAATGCTATACCCAGAGAAGCGACTTCTATTTTTTATATCGAAAAAAGTAAAAAGTTTGAGATTTTTAATTTTATAGACATTCTTATTAACGAAATAAAAGTACTATATGATAGTATTGAAACTAATTTAGAAATATCTTTAGAAGAAATAAAAAAGTATACTAATAGCAAAGTTTTATCAAAAAAATTTCAAAATGATCTACTAAATATAATGTATCTAATACATAACGGGCCAATTTCGATGCACCCTCGTATAAAAGATTTGGTATTTACATCATCTAATTTTGCCGTGATATCGACTGAAGAGGATAAGATACAAATTAAGTTTAGTCAAAGAAGTTTAAGTGAATATTTTAAATATGTAATATGGGAAAAAACTAAAACTTTGTTTTCATTGGACAATTTAAAAATTAATATAAAAAAAGATTCTGATTATCCTGGCTGGACACCAAATTTTCAATCTACACTGTTAACAAATTATAAAGATGTATATAAACAAATTTTCAATGAAGATATAAAAATTAAGGCAATTCATGCTGGTTTAGAGTGTGGAATTCTAAAAAAAAAGTTTCCTCAGATGGAAATGATTTCAATTGGACCTAAAAATGAAGGTGCTCATTCTCCAAATGAAAAATTAGAAATTAAATCTGTTGAAAAAGTATGGAAATTATTAATTAATTTACTTAAAAGATTAATTTGAAATATCTTAGATACTCAAAATTTAATTAAAAAAATTAATAAATTTAAAAGAATAATTAATTCATAATTTATGCAAAAAAATGTATCTAAAAAAGAGGAAATTATTGGTTCTGAAACAGTTATGGAGAAAATTAGAACCAAGACTCCTTGGATTTTCGGAAATTCACTAAGGAAACCTAAAATCAATTTTCCGAAAATGAGACTTCCAAAAATTTCCCTTCCAATGCCATCTAGATCTTTAAGTATCGTAGTTATCATAATTGTCTTATTTGTTCTTCAAATGGGAATAGTCTATCTAATAGTGAGAGAACCAGCCGCATTGGGGGCAACTTCACAAGGAGATCCTGAATTTATCTTTAGAAATATTCACGAAAGTTATATTACAGAAAGTTTTGTTGCATCAATTTTAATTTTTTTTTGTTCAATAGGATTTGTAATACTCTATCAGTCATCCAAATATGTATATAATAAAAAAATGGCAATTTGGATTTTAGCAATTGGGCTTACGATGATTATTCTTACATTTGCCTTACTTCAATATATGATAGGAGTTAAAGCAGGAACCATTGGTTAATTTTTTTTATACAAAAGAACTTAAATTTTCAAAATTGAATCATAGCCTTTAAAATATCAAAAAAAAGAAAAATTAATTTAAAAAAATAAATTAAAATTTTATCCTATAAATGCATTATATCCTGCTTCATCTAGTAAATTGCCCTTTTCTGCATCCCAATTTGATGGCTCGATTTTAAAAAGCCAAGCTGCAAATGCATCCTCATTAATTTTTTCTGGCTCATCCATCAAATCTGAATTAATTTCAATTACACTACCGCTTACTGGCGAATAAATATCCCCTACAGCTTTACTTGATTCAACTGTGCAATCAATTGGGTCGCTTGAAGGTTCATCTCCATCCATTTTTATTTGTTCAAGTTCGGCACCTTCAAGACCTTCAACATCAACAAAACTGATTTCTCCGAGCTGTTCTGCTGCATAAGGAGTAATTCCAACCATTTTGGTCCCATCATCAAACCATTGATGAGTTTTAGTAAACCATTTAGTCATTTTTATCTAACTCTTTTTTACATAATTATGAATTCTAATAATATTGAATTAAATAGTATGTTTTTATTAATTAAAGTAAGAATTTAAAATTTTATTATTAAGATATATCATTCATATGATCTAAAAAGATGGGCTCTAAACTGAAGGATCAATTAGATTTTTATAATGAATTTAAGGAGTGGTATCTTCAAATAATAAACGATTTCAAATTTAGTCATCAAAAGGATTGTGAGGCTAGGGATTATTTATCATATTTATTATCACAAAAAAATGAGAATTGGAGTTTAGATAAAATTTTAAATTCATTTAGAGAAATTATTTCATCAAAACAGGCAATCATGATTTATGGGTGTGGACCATCACTAGAAAAAACTATTTTAACTATTTTGAAAACAAAGGGTTTAAAGTATTTCAATAAGTTTATCAATTTAACTGCAGATGGTGCCTCAGTTCTTTTAAAAGAGAAGGGTATTAAAATTGATGCTATTTTTACTGATTTAGATGGTATAACTAAAAGTGAATTTTATTATGCAGTTTTCAATATAGTCCATGCTCATGGGGATAATATTAAAATTTTAAAATTGTTCAAAAACGAGATAATAAAATTTGAAAACATCATAGGTACCACCCAAGTAAAGCCTTCAGCAAACTTGATAAATTCAGGCGGATTTACTGATGGAGATCGAATACTTTATTTGATACATACGTTATTGACTTCAAATCAAAAATTATTTCTCGTAGGAATGGATTTTGGTAGCGTAATAGGTAAATATTCAAAACTAAATATAAAAAGAAATCAGAGTGCAAGCTCTGAAAAAATTAAAAAACTCAAATATGGTATAGAATTAATAAAATGGTTAAAACCTAGGATAAAAAATGAAATATATTTTGTAAATTCTGAGTTTGTATCTGAAGATTTTGTATCTCTTTCAATAAAGGATTTTTTAAAATTTTAATATCCATCTTAAATTTTATAATCTTGAATTCCTAAAGACGTAATTTTGTAAAGTAATCTTTTTTCAGGAAGACTTAAAGAATTTAATATTTGAACATACCTTTTATCTTGTTCTTTATAACTTAAATATACATATTCCGAAAAATATTGATTTAATAATTTATGACCACCTGGTAATGCTCGAATTGAGGTTTCTACAGATATGTTTGAAATTATTTGAGCTGTTGTTATGGTGATTAAATTATAATCTTTCCTAAGTTGTTCAATTTTATCTAAAACTTTTAAAAAAGTTGATTTTGTTTTATTCGGAGAAATTCTCTTATTTGCCAATTCAGAGTTATAATAATTATTTATTGTATCAATAATTAGGACACTAATGTAATTATTTTTTAAAAGATTTTCAAGTTCTTTTAAGGCTAATAGCAAAGCAGAATTACTCATAATCTTTGATACAAGAATATTTCTAAGTAATTCATTATATTCAACTTTAGTCTTTAGAATTAGTTCCTTTATCCGTTCAGGGCGAAAGGTATTTTCTGTATCGAGATAAAATATAAATTGATGCTTTTTTCTTTCATGATTTTCATAAATATTCGAGAACTGTATATACGCTTGCACACATAATTGATGACATAACTGGGTTTTTCCGGTTTTATTTGCTCCAAACATCAAATATTGCGTATGTGAATGAAACCCCCCTCCCAAAGTTTCATCAAAATTTTTTGCTCCTGTTTGTAAAACATATTTTTGTTTATTTAAAAGATCAAATTCATGAATTATTTTTTGTTTTTTTATTAATTGTGAATTATTGATTTCTAATATTTCATTAATGGTCATTATTACTTATTATTGAAATCTTTAATATAAATACACTTTGATTTCCCAATAGACGGTACTAAGATTCTGTAATAAATTTGAATAAAAGCGAAAGATTAATTTTAAAATATTCATAAAGAATATATCATAGTGGTTTCAATTATTTAAATTAAGTTAAAATTATTTTACAGAAAATAACAGTTATATCAAATAAATATGGCAAAGAAGAAAAAAGAAATATGTCCTTATTGTGGAAAGAGTTTTGCTTATTTATCTCGTCATAAATGTAAGATTAAAGAACATGTTGAAGGTCCTTCGGAAGAAAAGTCAGAAGTTGAGAGAAGAATTGAAAGAATAGAAGAGAAAAAGAAAGAATTCAACCGAAATTTACGAAAAGATGAAAAGACAATTCTCAATATAATAAATCGAGAAAAAGATATATTATTCAACAGATTAATGCAACTAAGTAATAAAAAACGTAATGATTTAGAAGAGATATTAGAACTCTTAGTATTACAGTCAAAAATAAAAATGAAGCGGGAATTAGTAGATGCATCATGGACTAAACATATCTATGCTCTAGAGGAAATTGATGTAAAAGCTAAGGAACTAAAAATTAACAAAAGTAGAAGTGATTTTATTTGGACTATGTTTTCAAAACAACCATGTTTCATTTGTCCTTTTCGGGATAAATGTAATGATACTAATATAGACCAATTTAATCCTCAGCATTGCTCTTGGTTGACTGATTGGATTGAAATAACATTAAAAGGAGAAGACTATAATATTAATTTTGATGATATAGAATCACGAATGCAAAATATTTAATCAATTTTTGCTTAATCCTACAAGAAAAATTTCATTACTCTTTTTTTTAGATGATTTTGGTTTATAAGATTTTAAAAATCTAAACATGGATTTCATTTTTCTAGCAAAGTTTTGAAAGTCAGAACCTTGGAAAGCTTTTATAACCAAATTACCTTTATTTTTTAGGTTTATTTCTGCTAATTTTAATATTTCATTACAAAGGCTTAATTGTTTAATATGATCTGTGAATTTATTACCAGTCTTATTAATAGATGCATCTGATAAGATTAAATCTAATTTATCTTTAAAAAAAGAATCAATTTGCTCTTGTATTTCTATCTTGGTAAAATCTGCCTTAATAAGATTAACATTTTCAATAGGAGATACTTTCTTAACATCAATGCCCATTATTTTGTAGTGATCTCGATGATAAAATTGATCCTTATACTTATCTAAATTTTCTTCGGCAAATTTTTTAGCAACTTGTAACCATGAACCAGGAGCACACCCTAAATCCAAAATATAAAATACTCTTTTAAAAATGTTAAACCTTTTTTGAATATCAAATAATTTATATGCTGATCTTGCCCGGAAGCCCTCATTTTTTGCTTTTCTGTAAAATGATTCTTGTTTATGCAACCTTAGTTTATTTAATAGTTTAATTTATATAATTAATATTGTAATTCAAGTAAAATATTTTTTATTGTAGGCAAATCCAAATCGGTTTTTATTGATAAAAAATCAAAATGGGTCCTTGAAGCTTTATATCCCAATTTTTTAATTCTATTAATAATATCATTAATTTTTGGTACAGATGTCAATTTTAAATTCTGACAGAGTTTGTGAATATTATAATAAGAAATGGGCATATCATTTTCTTCGAGAGCATAAGTTAAAAGTTTCTCTATTCGTTTTTTATTTGGAGATTTAGAATTGTTATTGAAAAGCATAATTTTTTTTATAAAATTCACATTATGAAGTTTGCCAATCCATAATGGTCCAGCATAATCAAGATCTCCATAAATATCACATTTAGGACATTTTTTGGGTAAATCTAATATATTATATTTAAAAGCTGATCGATAACCACAATTATTACAATGCAAAATATAACCAATGTTTTTGTAATATTTTGTTATTTCTTTCTTACTTTTAAATGATAGACTGAATGATCTTATAAAATGACCAGAATAGAAGGTTAAGAGTGGGATTATTCCAATCTTATTTATATTTGCTATTTGAGAAATGAAGTATATTAAAATACGTCCACCAATTTCTTTACAATATTCAGTATGAAGGGGTTTAGATAAATATTTCCTAATACAGGCTTTAGCTCTGACTCCAAATAAGACTGCTGTATCGGTAGCTGTAATACACATCAAACCATTTACTTTTTGTAATGTCTTAAAGGCAGAATCTATATAAAGATTGGGTGTTCCAAATGGATCGATTGATATTATATTAGGTTTTTTTTGATATTCAGTTTGTTCACTCGTGATTTCAGAAAAAAGGAGATTTGCATCCTTATTTGATACTACATATTGAATTTGATCTTTTTCCAAGTTATTAATCCTTATATTTTCCCTAATTAGATTAACTGCTTCAGAGTTAATATCATTTATATAGATTTTTTTTATTTTTTTACACTCCTTCAACATTCTAATAGCACTTACTCCTGATGCCGCCATGGAATCTACAATAATTAACTCTTTTTGACTATATAAATCACTATAAGCATTTATACTTAAATTAGAAATGTCCCTATTAATCTCCATTCTTTTATTATAAAAAACATTCATAGATTTTGAAGGGATAGACCCCTTATCAACATCATAAATATAAAATTCTATCGAGCCTTCTCTCATTAATGAAAGATCTTTTTGTTCCATTATACAATATAAAAAAAATTTAGAAAAAAGAATAAACTTTGCTTACTTTTTAATATTAGGATTTAGAAAATCATTAATTTTTTTTTTTCGAGTTTAGAATTTTGAGAAATTATTGTTATTTTATGTTATTCAAATCCATTTTCTCTCAAATTCGAAATAAATTCAATTATTTGGTTTTCAGAAATATTTGTAAAATAAAATTTTCTCTCGTTTAATTTATCAGTCCTAGTTATCTTTAAATTATAGTTTACCCAAAAATTCATAACATTTCCCCCCGTTTGAACATCTATGATTAAATCATCAAGGTTTTTTCTACTCAGTTCATTAACTATTAATATTTCAATCCCATAGCTCTTGTTTAAATGAGTCAAATTAGCTAACATTTGATTTAATTGATAGTTTAGATTATAATTCTTCTCTTTCTTGTCTTTATTTAATTCCAATCTATATAAATTGGTCATCGAATCTATAATAATTAAATCTAATTTAGTTTTCTTATTTTTCAGATAATTTAAAATTAAAAATTCAAAATTAAAAATGATTCTATTCAATTCATCAAAGTTTGTAGTTTGAATAAACAAAATGTTATCTAAAAGATCCTTAGAATCCTTATTAATCAAAATTATTTTTTCAGAGGGGATTTTTGGTTTCGTATAGACGTATATAGTGAATTTTCCAAGTCTTGCAGAAATCATAGCGGTTTGGAGAGCAAATGTTGTCTTTCCGACACCAAAATCCCCAAATACGGAAAAAACACCTTCAAAAAAGTCTAAGGAATTGAAATATTTATTCAATTCTAAGGTTGGAAATTTCATATAATTAAAAATTATTAATTTTATCTAATATTTATAATTATAATTTGAAAACTAATATATTTGTTTTAACAGAGGATTTAAATTTCTTCTATAGATTGAATAAGGAACTGCAACAACTTCAAATTAAATTTAAAGTATTAAATCTCAGAACCATGATTCCAGACATTCCGGGTTCTATTATTCTCACAACCTTAAAAGAATTGAAAAATTTTGAAAATCTCGATAGAGTAAAATGTAATATCCTATCCTATGCAAAAGAAGAAGATTTTGAACAGTATATTGTGAAAATATTAGCAGTAAAGAAAATTGGAAACAAATTTTATTCTGAATTAATTTTTTCAATCGATCCAGGTACAAAACATTTAGGTTTAGTTATTTTTTTGGATGATTACTATTTAAATTCTCATACTATTTTCGAAAAAGATAGATTTATTGAAGTAATTCGAAGATATGTTAATGCCCTCCAAGAGAATAATCAAAATCCATTCAAATTAATTTTTAAATTTGGCGGAGGTATAATTCCTATTACTATTAATTTAATTGAACAGTTATTCAAAAATTTCAAAAAAGAAAGTTTTAAATTATTATTAATTGATGAGGCAAGGACATCAAAATACAGAATACGAGATGAGAGTAGAAAGAAAATTCCTAAAGATGAAGCTGCTGCATTGATCATTTCACTAAGAGATGGGTTTGAAATTACATATGAGAATTATAAAACCATTTTAAATCAAAAAAAGAAAAGTAAAATAAATAAAGAAAGATTAGACAATAAATTTACAGGAAGTAATGATGAAATTGATCTTAAACTGATCGAGATAGCTGAAAATGTCTTAAAAGGCAACATATCTTTAAGTAAATCTATGGAATTATTAAAAACAGAAAAATTCAATTATAAGACACTTTAAAAATTAATTAAAAAATTATATTGAAAGCATTGTTTAGAATGAAAAGACTAAAAGGTATTGATATATTTCGTGGATTAATAATGGTGCTTATGGTTTTCGTCCACCTTCGAGATTGGTGGTTGATCGGTGGAGCAGATGCTGCTTTTTCTAATATTACACGTCCATTTATTGATCGTACATTTGCACCTGCGTTTATGTTTTCTGCTGGATTAAGTACATTTATTTCTTATAATAACCGTATTAAAAGAATTTCAGAAGAATATTCATATCGTACTATTAAGAATGAATATTTATTTAGAGCTATAATTATTGGTATTATTGGGTTGATTTATAATATTTTTGTAGCAATCATGAAATCAGATCCATCGTTAATTTGGACCTGGTTCATGCTTTTCTCTATTGGTTTTTCACTTCTAATGGCCTGGCCTTTATTGAAAGTTTCGAAGATAATTAAGATAGCTGTTGGTTTAATGATAATAATCGCAAATGAAATTCTCTTTTGGCTTCTTTGGCCATTTAGAGGACAACTTAATTTTAATGGGATAATGTACCATATATTCTTTAATTCTTTATATTTAGATCCAATACTTGAATCATTTTTCTTTTTATTGATTGGAATTGTTATTGGTGAATTGATAGTAGATATTTTTAATATTAAAGATCAGTCAGAAAGAAGAAGAGCATTAAAAAAGAAATTATTATTTCCCTCTCTCAGTATTGGAATTTGTCTCATTATTTATACCTTTGTCTTTATATTTCCCCTATTTTTTAACAATGAGGGTTTTTATTGGATTTATTTTTCAATGGGCATGTGTCTAATAATAAATTCAGTTCTTTTAACCCTTGAAGAATATGATGTTTTTGAAAAGAAAAAAAGTTATAAATTTCTATTTTATTTCTCATATTATTCACTTACGGTATATCTGTCTCATTACTTATTCTTCTTTTTCTTTTTGGGACAATTAAATGTATATACTCTTTGCTTGGTAATTTTAGTAACTACAATACTTTACGGTTTAATATTAAGGGTTTTATATTTTAAGTTAGGCCCAAAAATCTCCTTAAAAATTCAAATTGCAAGATTTGCTATATATTTAGCAGCAAAATTTAATAATAAAAAAAGAAGTATTAATGAAAGAAAGATTAGATAATTTATTAGTAAAGAAAGGTCTGGTTGATAGTAGGACCAAAGGACAATGGCTAATAAAAAGCGGAAATGTACTAGTTGAGAACAAAAAGATTGTAAAACCAGGTAAGAAAATTTATAATTCACATGAAATAAAGTTGTTAAAAGAATTTCCTTACGTTGGCCGTGGAGGATTGAAATTAGAATTAGCATTGAAGCAATTTTCAATTTCAGTTAAAGGAAAAATTTGTGGGGATCTTGGTTCTTCTATAGGAGGATTTACTGATTGTTTACTAAAACATGGAGCATCGAAAGTATATGCAATTGATACTGCTACTAATTTACTTCACCCTTCATTAACAAGCGAAGAAATGAAAGAGAAAGTAATTCCAATGTTAGGTATAGACGCTCGTAAATTATTTTCTTTTGAGAAAAAGTTAGATATTTGTACAATTGATTTAACTTTCACATCATTAACTACAGTTTTACCTAATGTTAAAAAATATCTTAAAAAAAGTGGAGACATTATTGCATTGGTAAAGCCCATTTTTGAAACAGAATTTTATAAAGAATCTAAGTTTGAAATAATACAAGATCCCAATCAACTTTTTGATATTCTTTATAATCTAGTTCAATGGAACAGAAATAATCAAATTTTCACATATGGAATCATTAAATCACCGATATCGGGTAAAGAGGGTTCAATAGAATTTCTTATTCACTTGAAATTGAAAAATGATAATTTAAACCCGGATTATAAAAAAATGATTAATGAAATTCTAAAATAAATTCTTCTACTTTAAAAAAGTCTTAAAATCGTTAAAATAGGTGGAATGATTTTTAGTAATTATTGAAAATTTTACCCCATTCTGTTTGAGAGAATTCTTTAATCCTTCGTTTTCCAATAGTAGGATACCAAAACATATCATGATATATCATGGAGGCATATGTAGGCCCTAAAAAGAATAGTTCATTTTTAAATAATGGATAGAGAAATTGTAAAGGCCCTTTACGCACCATTTGATCACCCCAAATCACTATACTGCGCTTAACTTTAAAATTCCAATTTATTTGAGATAAATTTTCCCCTAAGATTTCTATTTGGTCAAAATCTCCACATCCTAATCCTTCGTCATGAGCTAGCTTTATTGCAGGTAATTTTAAAGGCTCAAAACCCATCATTTTAGCCACAATTGTATCAACTGCAACTTGATCATACCCTGCTAGGATATAGTTTTTAATACGAGGGATCATAGTTCTTGGACCAGCTCCATCACCACATACGGTTCCATCTACAATTGCTAAAATACTTGGGTGTATTTGTTTTTGAATGATTAATAAATCTACTAAGACTTCAGACATATATTGGTGTGAAAAATGTCTTCTTTTTGTTAAAAGGCCTCCAAAAGCGTTTTTCATAGCACAAGTTATGCCACCATGCTTCATTTCTCCAGCAGTCTTTTTTAATGATCCTCCAATAGCACCTGTATGCCCATGAGTTTTAATAGTAGGAAGGTGTATAATAGATTTACCAACATAAAACTTTGGAATGGAAAAACCTTCTGGAAATATTTTTGAATCTAAGACATGTAACCTCATATTTTTTAGTGTAAGAAATTTTGATCTTAAAGATTCGTAAGGAACAAAAGGGATTCTAGTTAAAGGTACAAACCATACACAATAATTCTTGAAAATTGGCTGCCACTTGTTTCCCTTTAATCCCTTTTCTATATTTGTAACCACAGTTCTATTCTCAGCTGTAAATAATTTCTTTGGATCGTATTTATCTTCAATTAATGTTTTTAATACTCCTTCTACTTGCCATGGAGGGCTAGAACATGCTGGAAAAAATTTTGACCAACTTAAATTTAATTTAATAATGATTTTTTCATCTTTTTGGTACCAATTTTCATAATTGGCCAAATGCATTAATTTCTTATAATCTTCTAATATTGTTTTAGGCGAAGTTTTGATTACAAATACCTGAGAGTTTTTTGATGTCATTTTATAATTGAATTTATAATCCTATAACTTTTTTTTTCCAAAATTTGATATTAAAAAAATATTTATTTAAAACAATCTGAAAAGGAATTTTAAAATAAATAGAGAAAAAAAAATTTTAATCTGAAATAAAAGTCATCCCTTCATAGGATTTACTTTCTTTTTTAAACGGTAGACACATCATATAATGATCCCCACCAAGATCGATTTTTCTAGGATTATCAACACCGCATCCTATATGTTCACTTCTTTCTTGGCATCTTGGATGAAAAGCACAACCTTCAGGGGGGTTTATCGGGCTAGGAACGTCGCCTTCTAATATTATTCTATTTGTTTTCGAACTAGGATCAAAAGTTGGGCGTGCTGATAATAATGCTCTTGTATAGGGATGTATAGGATTGTAAAATACGTCATCAATTTTACCCCATTCTACAAATTTACCCAAATACATTACAGCAATTCTATCAGCAATATGTTGAACTACACTGAGATCATGAGTAATAAATAAATAAGATAAATTAAATCTTTTTTGAAGATCTTTTAACAAATTTAGGATTTGAGCTTGAACGGATACATCCAGCGCTGAAGTGGGTTCATCTAATATTATTATTTCTGGATCAGATGCTAAAGCTCTTGCAATTACAATTCTTTGTTTTTGTCCTCCAGAAAACTCATGCGGATATCGATCTAAGTGTTCTGCTTTCATTGAAACTGTTTCTAGAAGTTCAAGAACTCGACTGCGGATTTTACTTCTTTTTTTCATTCTATTTAAAATTTTAAGTGGTTCACCAATAGTATTCACAATCTTCCAGCGTGGATTTAAAGAAGAATCGGGATCTTGAAACACCATTTGTATCTTTTTTCGGTACTTATCATGAAATTTAGGTGCCTTTTTACCTGCTCCAATCATTTTCTTATCCTTAAACATAACCTCTCCCGATGTTATTTGTGCTAAGTTTAAAATTGTATTTCCAATTGTTGTTTTACCGCATCCACTTTCTCCTACTAACCCCAGAGTTTCTCCTTTATAAAGATTAAAAGTAACACCATCAACTGCTTTAACTTCTCCAATTTTATGTTTAAAAATACCACCATAGATAGGGTAGTAGGTCTTCATATCTTTAACAGAAAGAATAACTTCTCTTTTTCTTTCTGATTTTATGATATCTTCTCTTTCTGTACTATCTATTTTATTTTCTCTGAGAACCATTTTTTTATTTTTCCTTTAGTTAAAATCTATATATATAAATTATAATATAATATTATTTTTTTATCTTATTTTTCACTTGCAGCATATTTTGGTGAATCCTTATATTTAGGATCAAAAAGGTGGCACGCAATAAAATATTTTTCCTGTATTTCATTCAATATAGGCTTTATTTTATCACATATTTCTAGTCTATAATCGCATCTAGGGTGAAATCTGCATCCAGAGGGAGGATATATAAGGTTTGGAACCATACCTCGAATAGTTATTAATTTTTGATCCTTTTTTTCGATACTTGGTATAGCCCCCATCAATCCCTTAGTATATGGATGACGTGGTTTCTTGAATAGTTCTTCTGATGTTGCATATTCTACTATATTTCCGCTATACATAACTGCAATCCTATCACAGACTTCTGCAATAATTCCTAAGTCATGAGTAATTATGAGAATTGATGTTTTAAACCTTGATTTTAAATCTTTCATTAAATCAAGAATCTGAGCCTGAATAGTAACATCTAAAGCTGTTGTTGGTTCATCTGCAATTAAAAGCGCAGGGTTGCATGAAAGAGCCATAGCAATCATTACACGTTGTCTCATACCCCCACTCAATTCATGGGGATATCTTTTTAAGATTCCTTTTGCGTCTGGAATACCGACTTCTTTTATGATATTCTCTGCTCTTTTAAAAGCAACCTCTTTTAATTTTGGAATATGAACTGTAGCTTTTTTAAGTTCTTCAATCTTAGCTTCTAATTCAGTTTTTTCTTCTTCTGATAAACGATCTGCGTCTTCTTTTAAAGATGTCTGGAATTTCTTTTTTTGTTCGATTTTTTTATTTCTCTCTAAAAGAAGTGCATCAAGTTCTCGTTTAAGTTCTTTCTGTTGGTGTAATAGAAACACTTCAGACACCTGTTTACCTACCGATATAACTGGATTAAGTGAATTGAGAGGATCTTGAAAAATCATTGTAATATTTTTACCCCGAAGTAGTCTCATTTCTTTTTCAGTTAGATCAAGTAAGTTTTTACCGTGAAAAACGACTTTACCGCTCATAATTTTACCTGGAGCTCTTACAAGTTGTAAAATTGAAAGAGCTGTAACAGATTTTCCACAACCAGTTTCTCCAACAAGTCCAAGGACTTCATCTTCATAGATATCAAAAGCTACACCATCAACTGCTTTAACTACTCCTTCTTCAACAAAAAAAAACGTCCTTAGATCCTTAACTTCAAGTAATTTTTTTGTAGATCCTTTAGAAGTCGATTCTGCTATTGTCATTTTATTCTTTTTTTGCTATAATTTAAATTTTTAATTTTAATTTTATAAGTTCTTTAATCTTGGGTCGAGAGCGTCGCGTAATCCATCTCCTACTAACATGAACCCCAGTACCGTAATCACAATCATTAATCCCGGAAAAATTGAGGCCCAAGGAGCCATGTATAACATTTCTCTTGCATTATTAATATCCATACCCCATTCGATAAAAGT
>JBHLNW010000048.1:0-25156 GCA_048941185.1 Promethearchaeota archaeon | reverse complement strand
TAATACATATTCTTGTTCGAGAAAAAATATACATAATAACAATCCCGAAAGAGAAGATCTTTTATAGTTTTACTTTTAATAGACATTAATTAATTTTCCATTATGTCCCTTATATTTTCTCTTTAGTATTCTTATATAGTGCAAAAATTTTAAAGATTTGAGTAATTTAAATGTTTAAATCTAACATGAATCTTGAAAAAGAAAAAATTCGATGAATGTTTTATTTAATCACTTAGAAAGAAAAAATAATAATAATCGAAAGGCTATTTCGCGATGAAAGATTATAATCCTCAAAAGATCGAAAAGAAATGGCAAGAAAGGTGGGAAAAGGATAAGATTTTTAAAGTAGAGTCAGACCCTGATAAAGAAAAATTCTACGTGCTAGAAATGTACCCTTATCCTTCTGGAAGTCTCCATATGGGGCATCTTCGAAATTATACAATAGGGGATTGTTTCGCACGGTTTAAGCGAATGAATGGATTCAATGTACTTTACCCAATGGGGTATGACTCATTTGGACTTCCCGCAGAAAATGCTGCTATTGACCACGGGGTTAATCCGGAAGATTGGACTAACAAAAACATTGCAATTATGAAAGAACAACAGAAGAGAATTGGTCTCTCATATGATTGGTCAAGGATGATATGTAGCCATAACCCAAACTTTTATAAATGGGACCAGTGGTTTTTTTTGAAAATGTTAGAAAGAGGGCTAGCTTACAAAGAAGATTCTTATGTCAACTGGTGTCCAAAGTGCGCTACAGTACTTGCAAATGAGCAAGCGCAAGGAGGGAAATGTTGGCGTTGTAATTCTAATGTTGAGTATAAATTTTTATCACAATGGTTCCTAAAAATTCGAGAATATGCCGAGGAACTTCTTGATGGCTTAGATGTAGTCGATTGGCCTGAGAAAGTCAAACAAATGCAAAAAAATTGGATTTCAAGATCAGACGGGACTATAATTCGATTTCCTATTGTAGGAGAAAGTCACACTATTGACATTTTCACGACAAGAGCAGATACTCTTTACGGGGTGACATTCATGGTTTTTGCTCCAGAACATCCTTGGGTGCGCGAATGGGTGAAAGGGACGCAATATGAAAAAAGATTTGAGGTTCTCTATCAAGAAGTAATGCATCAAAATAAATTTGAGAGGACTGATGTTGAGATCGAGAAAAAGGGAATGTTTATTGACAAATACTGTATCCATCCACTTACTGAAGAAGAAATACCTGTTTACATTTCAAATTTTGTCATTTACGAGTATGGTGCAGGTGCAGTCATGGCAGTACCCGCGCATGACCAGAGAGATTTTGAGTTTGCTAAAGAATACGATCTTCCGATTAATATAGTAATTCAACCACATAGTTATGAATTAAATGTGACCAAAATGACTCGTGCTTATGAGGGTGATGGGATCCTTATAAACTCAGGAGAATTCAATGGAATGGAGAATAAATCTGCTGCCAAAGAAATAACTAAAAAACTGAAGGAACTTAATAAGGGATATGCTACTATAAATTATAAGTTAAGAGATTGGGGGATTTCACGTCAACGTTATTGGGGATGTCCAATACCAATAATATATTGTAATGAATGTGGTATAGTCCCTGTACCATATAAAGATTTGCCTGTTTATTTACCTAAAGATGTGACTTTTACCGGAGTAGGAAATCCCTTAGAAACCAGTGAAAGATTTATTAATACAAAATGCCCCAACTGTGGTAATAAGGCAAAACGTGAAACTGATACAATGGATACTTTTATTGATAGTTCTTGGTATTTCTTTGCTTATTGTGATCCTCCTTCGGTAGAATCATATTTACCATATACCAAAAAAATTGTAAATTATTGGTGTAATGTTGACCAATATATCGGAGGCATAGAACACGCGGTCATGCATTTAATTTATGCCCGATTTTTCACAAAAGTATCTCGAGATCTAGGTCTTCATAAATTTGATGAACCTTTTCAATCTTTACTTACTCAGGGAATGATCAATAAGGCTCAGCCATACTGTACTAACTGTAATACCTTCCTTATGAAAGCTGATTTAGATCAAATGAAGTGTAGAAAATGTGGAAAGATAGATCTTATTCAAAAATCCGTAAAGATGAGCAAGAGCTATGGAAATACAGTTAATCCAGGAGATATAATTGAAAAATATGGAGCAGATGCAGCTAGATTTTTCATTTTATTCGGTGCTAGCCCAGAATCTGGATTAGAATGGTCAGATGAAGGTGTGGATTATGCCTATCGATTTATAAAGAATCTTTTTCAGTTATTAATTGAATCACCAAAAGATATTAAGAAATCAACCACTATTAGAGATGAATTGATTCTATTTTATTTAAATAATACTATTAAAGAAGTTACTGAGAATATAGATAAACTAAGGATAAGAAATGCGGTTAATATCATTATACAGTTCACCTCTGAGTTAAATAAATACAAAACTGAAGGAGTTAAAAAAGAAATTTTTGAAGAATGTAAGGAAAAATTAATCTTATTACTCCATCCAGTAGCACCTCACATGACAGAAGAAATTTGGGAAATTATGGGCAGAATAAATTATTTAAGCTTGACATCATGGCCTTCTTATGATAAAAAACTAATTACAAAAGAATATGACCTTAAATGGAAATTAATGAATAATGTCATCGATGACATTAATAAAATTAAAATAGCAATGAAAATAGACTCGTTAAATAAAATTTCTATAATTATTGCTGATGAGTGGAAATTAAAATTTTATAATGAGCTTATGTCCTTATTAGAAGATACTAAGAACCAAGGAGAAATTATGAAAATTTTAATGCAAGATAGTGAGTTAAAAATATATGGGAAATTTATCAGTCAAAATGTAAGTAAAATATTAAAAAATGTAGGAAAATACCCAAAATTTACCATATCTCCAAAGGAAGAATTCCATTTTTTTAATGAAATTAAACCAATAATAGAGAAGAAATTCTCTTCAAAAGTCGAAATCAAACTTGAAAAAGACTCAAATGAGCAAAAAGCAACTTATGCGCTTCCTAGTAAACCTGCAATTGTAATTTTTTAAAATTTAATATGAGGTATTCAAAATCAAATTATTAAATAGATTAAATTACATTACAATTTTATTAAGTTAAAATTAAAAAAATTATTATAAATTTAATTATATTAAAATCTGGTATAAAAGCAGTAAATTAATTCAAATTATATGAATATTATTTTTAAATTAAATGACAATCTACGAACTTAGTATTATCTCTACTACTGGATTCCCTTATTATAACGCACTAATTAATCCTGTTCCAGAAGGAGTACAGATTTTTCTAAGATTTTTTGATTTCTCTGAAGATAAATCTATAATTCAAGATCAATTAGAATATACCTCTAAATTTGATTTAACTGCTGGTTTAATATCTGCTTTATATGAATTTGCAAGAAATTTAAATAAAAAAATAGATGTACTTGAATTTAAACCTAAAAAAGATAAAGAATCAACTAACATCTATGAAAAAAAGTCAAAATATCAAGGAGATGTCTTAATTACGACGCAAACAGAAACTTTTCTATTGCACAAATCCGTTCGAGAAAAAGTTAGACTCATATATAAAAATTATATTAATTCTAAAATTCCTCTTGATTCTGCTGATCAAATATATCAAAATGAAGAAAAAAAAATTAAAGAGATATTAACAGACTCAAAAGCTAGATTAAAGATATCGAAGCATAGAAATGAAATCAAACGCTTAGCAAATAATTTTTTGAATGAAATGAGAGATTACGGTTTATGGGGAATATGCATTACATCATTTGATCTTTCTCCAATTGTCACTTACGGGAAGAAGTATTCATTAGAAAGTGTATATGATATTTTAAGGCACATAGGATATATACCTGAAATTGCACCCTTAGATTGGATTTACAGACAATCCTTTTTTTCTGATGAATCAATTCAAGTTTGTATCATAAAGTCAGATATTGGAACTAAAGTTGAAGATATTTTATTCGAACCTTACTTTTATTTGCTTTTTGCAGATCCTCAAAGTTATTTTGGAGAATTTCCCGGAAAACTTACATCTGCTTTTAATAATGTCCTTGGTTAAGCTCATTCTCACAAAAAAACAAGTTCAGTTAATCATTTTTAGAAATAGAAATACTATTATCAAATTTCAAGCTATATATTTCTAATTGATTTATCTGCAGCCTTAATTATTTGGAATAATGAATCTGATTGAAGAGATGCTCCTCCGACCAACCCACCATCAATATTTTTTTTATTAAACAAATCTTTAGCATTATCTGGTTTAATCGATCCTCCATATTGTATTCTGATAGAATTAGCAATCTCTTTGTCATATTTCTGAGTTAAAAGCTCTCTTATAAAAATGTGAATTACTTCTGCTTGTTCTGGAGTAGCAGTTTTTCCTGTTCCAATTGCCCAGATTGGTTCATATGCTATTATAGTTTTCAAGATTTCCTCTTTTGTTAGATCTTTAAATGTTTCATTCATTTGGTATTCAATTATATCTTTTGTTTTGCCCGCCTCTCTTTCCTCTAGATGTTCACCAATGCAAATAATAGGTTTCAAGTCTAAAGATAAAGCTTTTTTGATTTTTTTATTAATCAAAGCATCAGATTCATTAAAAATATCTCTTCTTTCACTATGACCAAGAATAACATAATCAACTCCAATATCTTTTAAAAAAATAGGTGAAATTTCTCCAGTATATGCACCTTTATCCTCAAAATGCATATTTTGTGCTCCTAATTTGATATTTGTATGGTTTAAAATCTCATATGCAGTCGTGAGGGCTGTAAAAGGAACACATATTACGATATCAACAGTGTCAATTCCCCTTACTAGCGGAATTAAACTTTCTAACATCATTTTAGATTCTTTAGGGGTTCCTTGATTCATTTTCCAATTGCCCCCTATTATTGGTTTTCTCAACTTGTCTTACCTCTTATATTTAAAAATTGAATTTATTAAATTCACTCTATTATTCAATTGTGTAATAAATCTATAAATTTCTTATGAAAATTTATTAAAATTTTGTTTAACAGAAATAAGAAGAAATTATTATGTTTTAGGAAGTTTCTCTGATAAATTTGTAGCTTCCAGCAATTTCTTTACTTCATTAACGTCAGGAGTCATGATAGCAGGTAACCCTAATTGGGTACGGCGCCTTTCTATCGCTGGTTGCATAGGAATTGCTTTACCATGCTCCATAACAGTTGATGCTTGGCCAGTATAATGATTTGGAGCTTCACCACGCTCTACACTCATATTTTTAAGAATTGTGAAAATTTCTGTTAATTCAACTTTCTGAGGACAAACTTCATCACACGTATCGCATACAGTACAACCCCAAATATTAAACGCATTACTTGGGCCAAATATTTTCTCTTTTAATCCTAATAGAGCATCTAAAATTAGGCGTCTTGGATTATATCTACCTTCTGTAACCTGTGCTACAGGACATGCACCACTGCAGGTTGCACACTGATAACAATATGCTAATGTTGTACCAATATCATTACCAAGAATTTGGTTTCTGAAATCAAAATCTATAGTTGCCATTTCAAATTACGTTTTATCTCGATATTATATAGTATAACTTATTCTTAATTTTAAAATTATTTCTTTTCAAAATATATTTTTAATTTAGTATTTAACTTATTAATCTATTTCTATTATTTCGGGTTTTAAAATGAATGAATTTTGAATCGTAAATGAAATTAATAAAAGCAATTAAATATTTATTCCCATAATAAAATTTAAAAACTTACTAAAAAGCAAATAATTAAAAAATTGAGATTAAATGACCAATATTGAAGAACTTAAAAAGTTTGGGCTCAATATCACAGAAAATATGAAACAAGGAAAGGTTATCTTAGATATATATACAACATGGTGTGGGCCCTGTCGATTCTTAAGCCCAATACTAGAGAAATTAAAAGATGAAGGATTAATTACATTATTGAAAGAAGATCTTGATCAAAACCGACCTCTTGGTGAAAAATTTGGTATTACAGCTATACCTACACTTCTATTTTTCAATAATGGTGAACTCTTAAATCACCCAATAGAGGTTCAAGGTCAATTGCTTGTTCGTAATGGTATGATGGTTGGTGCTGCTGGAGAACAAGTTTTAAGGGAAATTATCGCTAATATGTAATTTCTCGCAATTAAATTATTACTAAACCGCATTAGGTTATTTATTTCTAATACCTTATTTTAAAACAACCCTAAAGTAGGATAGAGAGAATTTGTAAATAATTATTAAATTCTAATTCATTTAAAGGAACATATTAAAAGTTATGAATTATTTAATCCAGTCATTAACTCTAATAGAAATGATTTTAGAATTAAAAGAAAATAAAGGGTGTCAAAATTTGCGATTTTGTTGTACATTTTTTTAAAAACTATTTGATAGAGAGATTTTCTAAAAATCATACTAATAATCTATTAATCGTACTAAAAATTTTTTATTTAATGAAATTTTTTTCATATTTAATTTAATTTCAGATTACAAAATAGAAATATGAAATTTTCAAGAAAGGAGTTAATAGAAACAGAAGCTACGATGAATCAAATGCGGAATGCAGTGTTTCATTTGGTTCGATTGATGGAGAAAAATAAAATTGAAAATTCAAAAGAAAGACTTAGAAAGATGGGACAAAATATTGCTAATACTTACATTCAATACTGGAAACCTACAGATATTATCACATTAGCAAATTTGAAGGATGTAATAACCACTATCTATCAAAAAATATTAAATAGCTCAGTATCAGTTGAAATCAACGAAATAGAAGAAATTATAAATGTGAGAGATTATAATTGTGCATTATGTAAGTATAAATATGAAGATGTTGAAATAGCGGGCTGTGAAATATTATTAGGGGTAATTTCTCAATTAATAAACCTTATTAGTAAATCTGTTAGTAGTAATACGTCACTTTTATTAAAACCACATGAAGTAATTGAATCCCGAGCTTATGGAAATAAGTTATGCAATCAAACATTTAAATATAAAATAGGAAAGGGGTGATAAACATGGGAGCTTTTCAATGGTTAATGAAAAAAATTACGAAAGTATTTGGGCGCTCAACGAATGCATTATTTTATACTCTTCTTTATAGAGAAATCCTCAAAGAAGTAAATAACATTACTAATAATGAAGAAGAAAGCTTAATAATCCTTAGGGAAATTGGAAAAAGATCGGCTTCTGAATCATGTGATCGCCATTCAAACATATTCAAATTTATGCCAGGAAACCCAAAAAAAGTTTTAGACTATTTCGAAATTCTCTGGGTCGTAGTTTTTGGAACTGAGCTAGACGATTATACTTACGAAGAGATACCAAAAGAAGGTTCAAAGTATAATGATTATATTCTAAAAATAAATAAATGCCCTATATGTGCTAGCTACGGTCATGATCTTGAAGATACTTTTAAATTTGAGAAAATAAAAAACAAAGAGACAGAGGGTTTAGCATGTGGTCTTTGTGGAATGTTAGAAAGTGTTGCTAATTATATTTTAAAAGTTAAAAGAAGTGATTACAGGATTCAAATAATTGAGCAAGCTTGTATAACCAAAGGAGGAGAGTCTCTACAATTTATTTGTAAAATTCATGACTACAAAGAATGGAAAGAACTTTTAGATTCTAACATTAAACAAAAAGAAATTATACGTACTTATTTTAAAGAAACTCTTGAAGGAGAAGAAATTTTACAAGAGACTAAACTTGATATTATTGATAAGCTTCAAGATATAATATCCATTGATAAATTAGAAGAATATCTTGATGAACCATTAGAATCAATAAAGGAAAAAGTTTCCGAGATAATAAAAGATAAATTAAACATGGAACCCGAGCATTTCTTTGATTATTTTAGAAATTATGAAGATGATATGATTAGAATAATTGGATACTTAGGAACTCATCTATTAAATGAATATGGTGGATTATTAGAAAAATTCTTTAAGAACGAATGGTTAGCAAAAATTTTTGGATATATATTCAAACAATTAAAAGAAATGACTTTATTATTTATTCCACTTGACGTTATTCGAGATTACAATACATTATTAGTTAATTTTTTAGAAGGTCTAGCTCCTGTTGAAATGGTTGACAATGTTAAACGATTTACCGGTAAAGATACAATAACATTCATTTTTGAAGGAGCTCAAATGGCTCTACAGAATTTAGGCATTGACTTTTCTGAATTAAAGGAAAATGTATGGGAGGAATTAAAAGCAGAACGAGAAAATGGATTAATATCTTCTGAAACGTCTACTATAGACAGAACTCGTGAAAAAGTGCCTCAAATCATTAGTATTATTCAACAATTTTTAATGATTTTTAATGAAATACTGACATTACCAATCAGAGTCTTAATATCAGAAAGTCATTATGGGTTAAAAACAGCTATTAACTCAGTTGTATCGGAAGAAGAAGGTTTATATGGTTCAATTAGAGAACGATTCGATAACATTTTTGACCAAATTCAAGAAATAAGAAAATAATTTTCATATTTAATTTTTTAAAATTATTTTATATCGATTTTAAAACCAATCGACAATATTTTGAAAGAAAAAACGCTCACTTAGTACATCATAATGGGATTTTCCTTTTAAGCTTGTTAATTTAGCTACATCTTCCGGCTTTATTTTATCTTCAGCTACTAAATTTATTCGAGTCATAAACTGATCTTTAAGTTCAATCCTTCTTAGGATAATCGAAATAGCTTCTGAAATCTTAGTTATTAATTCTTGAAGTTCAGATTTAAAGTCATGCTGAAAATCCTCTATGTGCTCTAAAAATTCTTTAACTCTTTTTATGATTTTTTCTTTTTTATAATAATTTATTAATTCCTTTTGATTGAGAACATTTGATAAGAACTCTACTATTCTATGTTTAAGGTTCTCATCAATTCCATAATTATTCAACTCTTTTTCTAACTTTATCAAAAACTTTCTTTTTAAATACTGTTTATATTTTATTATAATTGCTTCAGATTCACGTCGGTCAGAACATATTTCAATAACTTCTCCTTTAGGGGTAGAATAGGTGAAGCCTAAACCTTGTGGTCCCAAACCTCCAAGTACAACCATAGATAAATTATAAAAATTATAATTATTTTTATCAAAAATTTTATCCTTATATTTTAAAATATTAGAAGGAGAAACAAGATGGATCTTTTCTATTTCGTACTTCTCTTCTACTCCTTGATCGTAATATATTTGGTCTTCATAAATAATATTGATTTCAATAAAATTTTTGACGGCATCATGATTTTCTTTTTGTTTTTGTTGAAGTTCATTAAAAAAATACTCAAGAGGACTAATTTTCTTTCCATTGATTGAATTTTTTTTTGGAATTAGATTTCGAATATTAAGACCGTAAACAGTATATTGGTTAAAAAAAACATTTTTAACGTAATCTATAAATCCATCAATATCTTCAAAAAAAGAAATAGAACTGTTTAAAAGGTAGTTATAAAGATTCTGGGGCATTACATTACAAACATACAAAATAAATGAATCAGATGTCTTGCCAAATAAATCATTTAAATTTTCTAAAAATTGTTTATTTTGATTTATAAAGTTTTCAAGAAATTTCTTTTCTTCTTCATCAATTTCTTTTTCTAGTAAGTGATATTTGTTGCCCAATCTTAAAATATCAATTATCTCTCCTAATGCTGATGTTTGGTATCCTGTTAATATCTTATTGATACAGTTTAAGAGTAATTTTGAGATAATATTAAACCGATCAGTTATTCTATTCGCATCAATAAAAATGTTAAAATCTACAGATGCGTCAACTAAAAGTTCAAAGGCTTTGAACTTTCCAGCTTTAAGACATTTTGAGAGTTTATCATAATATACTTTCTCAAGTTTCTTTTTATCTTTGATCTTTAACAATTCTAATTTAAATTCTATAAAAAGTTGATTAGATACCATAATATAACTAACAAATCAATAGAAATTTAATAAATTATAATTTTGTATTAAAAATCAAAAATTACTTCTCTTTTTAATCCAATAATTCTGCAATTTTTTTAGAAACACTTTGGATATTTAAAAAAACCATCCCCAGCGAAGCATCACTTTTTGCTAAAGTGCAGAGGATAGCATTCTCTCCAGCTTTAGATAAAATGATTATTCCATCAACACCTTCTATAAGAATACGTCTTAGATCTCCACGAGCAAGTTCTTCCACAGCACGTTCAGAAACACTAAGGATGGCAGCACTCATTGCACTCACAATTCCATCGTTTACATCTCTTGCAAGGACCGAACATATAGGAAGTCCTTGAACGCTTACTATTGCTGAACCTTGAATGTCTGAGTTAACAGCTTCCATACGCCTTAAAAGATCGATGAGTTCGCTGATGTTTTCGCTCAAAGGTTTTCAACTTAGACAAATAATAGGTTAATAATCTATTAAGATAATAATATAATAATAGTGTTTTTATTTTTATTTTTGATCTAATTTTAATGTTAACTTTATTAATAAAGTTAATACTTATTTAAAAAATATTTTTATCAAAATCCGTATTAGTAAATTTAATGACCGAGAATCAAAATTCAAAAAGTGAAACTCAAGAAGAAAAAAGCAAGGAAGAATTAGAGAAAGAAGAAGAAGAAAAACATAAAATTGAGTCTCTTAGAAAAGCGGGAAAAATTACTCAAGATGTAAAGAAATACATTAAACCAAAAATCAAACTAGGAACAAATGTCTTTGATTTAATTGCTGAAACTGAGGTAAAAATCGATGAATTAGGAGGTAATTGTGCTTTTCCTGTTAATTTATGTATTAACAATATTGCAGCACATTATACATCTCCTATTAAGGACGATGGAACAATAATTAAAGAAGATGATCTTGTTAAAATTGATTTAGGAGTTCATATTGATGGGTATATTGTTGATACTGCTTTTAGTGTGAATTTTAATGAAGATGAGGCTCTTAAAAATATTATTCAAGCCACTGAGGTTGCTTTAGATGCTGCAAAAATGATAGTCAAACCAAAAACAAACACTAGGGATATAGGTAAGAAGATTGAAGATATAGTTAAAGGTTTTAAATATAATCCAATCAGAGAATTAGGAGGTCACCAGATTGAAAGATGGACAGTTCATGGGAAAAAGCAGTTACCTGAATTGGGCTCTCAGGGAGGGGATATCATGGAGGTTGGTGAGATTTTTTCAATTGAAATCTTTGCTAGTACTGGTGAAGGTTCTGTCCATAACACACAATATTCACATATTTATGAAATTAATCCTTATTCCGGCAGGGTTCCATTACGTAGAAAAACTTCTAAACAAATTTTGGGCTTTGTCACTAAAAATTATAAAACATTACCATTTGCAGAAAGATGGTTAGCAAAAGAATTTAGATTAGGAGTATCTTTTGGGCTACAAGAATTATTACAACAGGGTAAATTACAAGCTCACTATGTTTTAGCAGAAAAAAAAGGTATTTATGTAGCCCAAATAGAGGAATCAATATTGGTAACTGAAGAAGGATATGAGCAATTAACATAATTTTATCAAAATAATATCAAAGTTGCTAAAATGAATAAATTGAATATTTGTCTTGTTTCCTTAACATTTGCTCCTGATAGTCAAGATGGAGCAGCTAAATTTTTTACTGGAATTTATAATTATTTGAAAGAACAAGGCCATAATGTAATATTGATAACAGCTAAATGGAATCTTAGTTTTTCAGATCCAAATATCTATCAAATTAATATAATAAGAAAGCGTTTTTTATGGTTTCCTCAATTTACCTTACATGCAAGAAATTTTCTTAAGAAATATAAATTCGATATCATTCACGGTAATGGACCTAAAGGGGTTATACCAATAATTTTATCTCAGCAAAAACGATTCATATCAACTATTCATGATTTGGGTCCATTTGAAACAAAATTCACAAGAATTCCCTTAGAAAAATTATTAATAAAATATGCCGTTAACAAATCAACATTTATTACAACATGTGCAGAATCAATTAGAAGTCAAATAAAATATTATATACCCAGTGTAAATATTAATCATATTGTTAATCTTTATTCCGCAATTGAAGACAAGTACAAACCGCTTCCTAAGGAAGCTCAGGAATTAAAAGATAAATTAAGTATTAAAGGGCCAGTTCTTTTGTATATTGGACGAATAGCAAAATACAAAGGAGTACATGATATCATAGAAGCATATCAAATAGCAAAAAAAAAAATTTCAGACCTTAATTTAGTTATAGGTGGCAAGCCAGATTTTTCAATGGAGAAAATTTATAGAGATTGGGAGCAAAAATATACAGATATTCATTTTGTGGGTTTTTTATCAGAAAATGAAATTCCAATCTATTATTCAATGGGAGATATCTTTGTAACTTATTCTTATGCTTCTGAAGGCTTCGGATTGACTCCAATTGAAGCAATTGCATGTGGAACACCGGTGATTTGTTCTTCAATCGGGGCTTATAAAGAAATATTACAGGAAAATGCTATTTTTGTACCTCCAAAAAAACCATCACAATTAGCAGAAGAAATAGTAATGTTATTAAAGGATGATCTTAGGCGAAAAACACTTATAGAAAAAGCTCAAAATTACATAAAGAAGTATACCTGGGATGCAGTTGGGAAAAAACTTGAGGCAGTTTATGAGAAATTCTTAAATCAATTTTAGGGATATTTACTTTATCTTTAATTTTTTCTCCACGAAATCAAAGCAAATTTTATTAGGATTTTCAAATTGTTCAATTTTGCCTTTAAATGAACTTATTTTAAATCTTTCTGTTGGTAAATCTTGATTAAGAATATTTATAGCTCTTTTTGATATAGCATATGAATCTCGGATATGTTCTAAAGGAAATCCATTTTCTATTAAGAATCTCTCTTGTGGTGCAGAATCTCCCGGAAAAAACTCTATGCTTGGTACATTCAATAAACTCGACTCTCTCACAATTGTTCCACCACCGCTTATTACTAATGCTCCATAAAAGCAAAAATCTACTAAGTTTGGTAAAAATTGAGTAATAATAATATTCTTTTCTTTAGAAAGAGTTTTAAGTTGTTTAAAAAGAAATTCTTTTTGTTTTTTTGAACGAACTATTAGAAAGTATTTGTAATTTGGAAATTCTTTGAAAATAGAGGGTAAAAACTTTGCTATTTGAGTTTCTTCTGGTCTAAATTTATGAATTAAATACGAGGCATGGGTAGGTTCGGTTCTGATTATTAGATATTTTCCTTTTTCTATTTCAAAATTTTTCAAAATGGCAGGATTCGGAGAATATTCTGAAATCCAAGCAATCTCATCAAGACCATTATATCTAATAATTTTTTCTGGATCAGCATAAAGTTTTATGTATAAATCTTTAGGTATGCATTGAGGGGTGATGATATTTTCTATAAATGGATGAATTAATTTACATACAGGTTTATTTCGGGGTTCATCATTCATGCCTATAGAGGGGATATTCAATCCATATGCTATTCTAGTCCCTTCTACAGATAAGAATGTTACAAAATAGTCTGGAGAGAAATTTTTTATAACTGGAAAAAGTAATCGCAAGCGATCAATATAAGTTTCTAACTTATTTTCTAGTTTTTCTCCACCATGTTTTCCAATTTTTATATATTTTATATCAGAATTATCTAAAATCTGATAAGTCGAATCATAATCTCGAGCTGTAATTAATAATTCTGCATTTTCATTTTGAAACATTTTCCAGAGTGACTTAAACATTATTGCGGTTTTGGGTTGTTCAATGTCAATCCAAACTCTTTTTCCTGAAAGGCTCATTGTAAATACAAAAATGATGATAGGATTTTATTTTTTTGTAAATAATATTCTTCTTATATCAGAAAATCTGACAGTTCATAGGATTTAAAAGAATAAAAAATCTTGGATATCTTGGTAAAAATATTACTTCTCACAAATACAAGGGTTTGAGTTACACTTAAAACATACACCAGGATATTTCTTTATGATTGCTGACTCAAGATCTATATTTAATAAATTTGCTAATGAATTAGTCCAAGCGATAATATCTGCTAATTCTTCTGAAGCATTTTTAGTATTAATTTCCTTACTTCTTAAAATTCTTGCAAACTCGCCAATTTCTTCTGTCAACCAAATAAAAGTGGAATTAATACCTCTATTTTGGTCTTGCTTAAAATAAAGATCTTTAATTAAATTCTGAAATTCTGAAATTTTCATAAATAACAACTACAAAGATTTTTTGTAAAATTAACTTAGGTAATTTTATCCCCCTGTAGGAGTAAATAACCAAGTGAATACTTCAAAACGTGCCAATATTACTATAATAATCAGTGCTACCGCTAATACTACTGGAATGATGGGTCCTACTTTTATCCCAACTGAACTATCCTGAAAGAATCTCATTAATCCCGCTCCTCCTAAAGGCATTGGAGCAGATCCACTTCTTCTTTTTTTACGTCTTGATTGTGTTCCTTTAGACGACATTCTTAAAATTAAATAACAAATAATTCAAAATAATTTATTATATAAATAACTGAAAACATATAAAATTTTTATTTTGACACATAAAAAAAATTTTAATAAGTTTTTATAATTTAACTTAATTACTTTTAGATAATTTCAAGGAAAAGTTTTAAAATTATGTTAAAAAGAACAAGAATATTTCTTGTACTCATTGTCTTATCAATGATTTTTATAAGTATATTTTTTATTCCTAAAAATTCTGAGCTTAATTATATAAATCAAGATAATACGCAGAATTTAAGATCGTCAACTAGTCAAGAAGGTGCAGAAAACATTATTGTATCATACGCTAATAGACGAGTTGATTTAGATTTATATGGTCTTGTTAAAATTCGTGATATCTTAACTATAAAAAATCGAAATAACCATCCAATAAATTCAATTTTAGTAGGAATTCCATTAAATCATTCGAGTAATTTAGTTTATTTTGAGAGTAGAAGTGCAAACGAAATCACATTACTAGATGAGAATACATTAATAATTGACCGTTTAAACATGGTAATGGATGAATTTGAAATGTTCACAATATATTTTAATACTCCATTATTACCATATCAATCAAAAACCATTATCTTTAGACAAGTCTTAAAGGATCTTTCAAAAGCATATTTTGTAAACGACGAGCATTATGTTAATTATGTAGGTCTCGTTTTTCCAACAGTACCATATATAATGGAAGGCGAAATAAAATCATTCTTCTTTTATCCTGAATTTGGAGTCGAGGGAGATCAGGACATTTCAGAAGATTGGGGGCTTTTTAATCCAGCTCTTAATGCTAGGACTTATGAATTTGAACAAATTAGCGGTACAATTGGAGATGATTTTGCTTCACCATTCTTAACAAACTTGAATGAATATAAAACTGTAAAAATTTGGATTAAACATCAAGAAAGCAATAAAATAGAAATTGAAGAAGCTTATCGTGAAATATTTATTTCACCATGGGGAATATTAAGAATTCGAGAGAATGTGTTAATTAAAAATTTAGGAATTCAAAGTTCACGTTCTATTACTTTTACTATACCTATTTATGCTAATGGGTTATATATTTCAGATGATCTTGGAGAGATACTAGGCGTTACAGTCAATAAAATTCCCGATACAAATACCAAAAGTGTAACTATTAACTTAAGAGCTAATCGTGTTAATCTGCAACCTAATTCTTCATTTAGTTTTAAAATGGAATATTACCTACCTTTTGATAATTATGTTTCAACAAATTGGTTCCAAGAATCAATTGAAATGGATTTATTCACAACTACATATGACTATTTAGGAAAAGATCAAACAATTAAAATTATTATAGATGGATGTTGGAGAATTGATGATATTACCGATTCTCCAGAATCTATAAAAAAATCTCAGGGAATGGTTTCGATAATATATACCTCAGATTACGTAACACCTGAACTTTACAAAATGATACAATTCACGTTTACTATAGATCTGTTTAATCTGCTTCTAAGACCTTTATTATTTATGCTATTAATTCTTATAATCTCCTCCCTTTTTGTTATTTTAGCTAAATCAAGAAAAAGAGAGAAAGATATTTCAGTATTAAAAAGGGAATATATACCTGTTAATGAAATACGAGAATTTTGTTCTTTGTTAGAAGAAAAAAATGCTTTAGTCTTAGAAATTAGGCAAACTGAAGAAGATGCTAAAAGAAGGAAGATAGCAAAAAAGAAATATAAAAATCTTTTAACTAAAAACAATGAAAAAATAGAAGAAATCCAGAAAGAGATAGTTCCATTTAAGAAAATAATAATGGAGACAAGTGACGTATTTGAAAATACAGTAAAAAAATTAGACGTCCTAGAAGCTGAAAGAATAAGTGTCAAAGACAGTTTATCGCTCTTAGAATCCAGGTATAAAAGAGGTAGATTACCATCGAGAACAGCATATTTGAAATTATCAAATGACTTCAAAAAAAGGCAAAAGAAGATTGATAGAACGATAGATAAATTAATTCAGCAATTTAGGAGTTATTTATTATAAAATTTCTTTAATGTGGAAGATTTTATGAAAATTTGGCTTTTTGATATTTTAGCTTGTCCTTTTGATAAATATTTTCCTTTAAAACTACACATCTTTTCTTTTGAGAATGAACCAGAAGAATTTCAATCAATTATAAACACGTATGTTAATAGAGATATTAACTTTATTAAAGATGAGAAGATTTTTGAGATATCTCGAGAGGATAATGAATTAATTTTAAAGGATAATATTATTACTGAAAAAACTAATTTCAAAAATTATCTTAACTTAACCTCCTCAAGCATAATTGAATTTGAGAATATTTTTGATAATTCATTGAATACATTTAGTAAAAAATGCATTGAAATTATGAAATCTGATATTAAATCAAGAATTCTAGATTTTTCTAAACATTCTAATTTCAATCAAATTGATAATATCTTACCCGAATTATATTTTATTAATAAGTTAAAACTTGACTTTGAAATAAAAACTGGTATATTGTTTTGCACTAAATGTAAACGTTGGTATCCTATTATTGATACAATTCCTCAAATGCTACCAGATAAATATCGCGATGAAAAAAAAGAAATTGATTTTCTTGAAAACAATAAAAATTTATTAAATGAAAAATTTTTTGATCAAGATCTTAAACCGTTTAAGATTTAAATGTCAATTTATGAAGACCTAAACATTCCATGCTTAATCTAATACATTAGCCCGGTGGTGTAGTTTAATACAACCTTTTTGTATTAAGCAAAATGGCCAAGCATTTGGGGCCTTGAACCCCGCGACTATACATCCCATGATGAGATGTATAGCGAACACGGTTCGAATCCGTGCCGGGCTATCTAAATCTTATACAAAAAAAAAGATTTAATTTATAAGATATTTTAAACTTTACATTGTATTATTTATCAGATTTTTAATTTAAAATAAAATTGCTTGTTAGTAAATGAATCTCTTAACTGATCTTAATTGGACTTTTCTGGAAATTTTCTTTTTAGTGTTCATTTTTATAGTTGGTTTTTTAACAACATATTTAATTCTCCCATTTTTAATAAAATTCATGAAAAAAAAGGGTTATATCGGTATTGACATACACAAAAATTCTAAACCCGAAATTCCTGAATCTGGAGGGATTAGTATAATATTTGGTTTTACTATTAGCTTAATTTTTTTAATTATTTTCTTTCCAACCTTTTTTAAAGAAACTCTAACTTTTTTTTTTACAGTTTTACTAGCTGGAGTTATAGGATTTATTGATGATAGAAAAAAATTGAGATCTCGTTACAAAATCATTTTGTCAATATTCACTGGAAGTATTATATTTATCGCAAATTTTTTTGGTATTATTTCTATAGAATCACCTACTATTCCTTTTATTGATAGAACTAGATTGACTATAATTTATCCATTCTTAGTGCCTCTTATCGTAGCTGTTTTTACAAATACTGTAAATATGCTAGAAGGTTACAATGGTGAAGGTTCAGGAACTTGTTTGATCGCTACTTGCTTCTTATTTGTTTGTAGTCTAATATGGAATTCTGCTGAAGGAGTAATCTTCACAATTCCAGTTATTGCCGTCATAATTCCTTTTTTCATATTTAATAAATATCCTGCCAAAATATTTCCAGGAGATGTCGGAACTTTAGCGATGGGTGCAATGATTGCATGTATCATGTTATTTGGATCATTAGAAGTTGCAACATTTTGTGCCCTCCTTATTCATATCTTCAATAGTTTTTATTATATTTATTCTGTGCGCGGTTTTTTTGAGAGTAGTGATATTAGAGAAAGTAAAGATGATATAATTTTACTTGAGAATGATCGAATTATGGCTTCAGATCAAAAAGGTGCAGTATTAACATTGCCTAGATTAATTTTAGCAAAAGGGCCATTAAAAGAACCGGAATTAGTAAAAAACTTTTATGCTATTTCATTAATATGTGGTTTCTTTTCCATACTTTCTATTTTGCTTATGCAATATACATTAGGAAATTTTAACATTTCCATCTTTATTATTTCTTTATTTGCTCTCTTAGTTCCAACGTTTTTTATATTATACAAATTCTCCAGAATTCGTGGAATAATCGTTTTAATGGTAATTTTATTAATTTCAATTCTATTATTCCTCATATTTATCGAAACGGTAATAATGGCACTTCCTATTCAAGAAATAGAGATTGGGATAATAAGTATCCCGATTAATTTATTAATTTCATTTCTGCTAATGATCCCCATATTATTAGTTTGGTATATGATAACAATAAAATATTTCTGGCATGAAATTGAGAAAATGAAGAAAATAAAATCTTAAAATAAATAATTTATTAATTATTAAGGGTATTCTCGTTGAAAAATAAGATTAGATATCTTCTTTTAATTTCTTATCCTGTCTGTTCAATAGGTATCTTTTTATTAATAAATTCCTTTATTTTCAAATTTAATTATTTTACACTTCTCATTGATTGGACATTTTTGATAACTCTTATTCTGTATTTATTAACAATTGAAGAATTTTATCAATGGGCAAAAAATGGTAAAAGAAGCGAAATGAGTGACATCATTGCTATTTTATTTTTTTTTTTCTTAATATTTTTCTTTTCTAAGGATTTTCTAACTTCGATAATGGGAGCATTCTCAATATATTTGTGGATAGGGATTTATGAATTAAAGGATTACCCTGTTATAAACAAAATTTTAATTATTTCCTTAATAACATATAACATTATATTTATCGCAGGATTATTCTCTTATTATTTAAAAGACCCAATATATATCAATACCAGTTTTGCTTTTTCTTTTTGGATAATTCTGATATTAGGATTTTTATTATTTGGAAGAAAATATATAATTGTTTGGCGATTCCTGAGTCCCGAATATTTAACTTTATTTCTTTATATTATAGCATGGCTCGCTGTTGTTTTTATTAACCAATATACTCCTTTGAATTTTATTGTAAATCAACCTATTAATCTTGTAGAATTTAATATTCTCGACTTATTTTTAAACATTTATTTTTTATTAATAGTAGTAAATTGGGGGATTTATTTTATATCTGGTTTCATCTTAGATAAATTACTTGGAATTCATAGACTAAAAGAGGAAAAAATATTAGATATCGTATATAAAATAAAAAATACTATTGGAATTAAAGGGAAAATTAAAGTAGGATTCGGCAAATATCCAATTTTGAATGCAATGGCGTATGGTTCTCTAGTTGATAAAAGAATTGCCATTATTGCAGATGATATTAATAAAATTCCTGAAGATGAATTAAATGGCATTATAGCTCATGAATTGGCGCATACTAAAGGCAAACACACACTTATTTTAACATTAATCACATCTTTAGATTTAATTATAAGGATGTTCCTTGGTATTCCAGCTACTTACTACGATTATACTTTTGGAAATCCTCAGATTCCACTGATTGTTTTTATCATTTTAAATCTTGTTATATATTTCTTTCTGTTTATATTTGTTAGAATATTAGAAGGAAAAGCGGATCTAAAAACAAAAGAAGCGGGATACGCAATTCAACTTGCTAAAGCACTGTATAATTTGGAAAGTTTTTATGCAACAGGGAGAGAAATTGGATTAAATACAATGCTATTATCTGAAGAAAAAATAACAGATGATAATCAGCTTTTAAATTACATTAGTACAGCAAAATATCTCAATCGTTCCATGATTAAGCCATCTAGGACTTCACTTCTAGCTACTTTTATTCACTCTCATCCTCCAAGTTACTATAGAATTGCCGCTATATTAGATGACAAGTTAAAACCTGGAAAAGAGGCAATACTTTCTTTTATCTGTCTGAGACGATCTAAACAAAAAAAGTATGCCACGAAATTTGAAAAAGCTCGCCAAAATTTTAAAACTTTGGCTACAGAAAAATTTAAGGAATATTTTAAAATTGATAATATTTGTAAATTTATGCAAATAATTAGAAGAAAAGAATCTTATCAATTTGATCTTCAAAAAGATTATATCTTTAGAAATTTAATTGACGATGAAATAGTTATTGGTAAATTAATTGATGTTGAATTTTCTGAGGATATTGCTGATCCTGAAAAATTTGTTGTAAAGAATTTAAATTCAAATCAAAATTTTCTACTAGATTCCTCAGAATATTCGCGTACGCAGTTTAAAATAAATGATCAATACTACTTTCAGAAAAACGAACCTTTAACACTAATTAATATTGAGTTACATAATCAAAATAAGGAAGGTCTCTATATATTCTTAGATAAGAATAAGAAAAAAATTCAAAAGGCTTTACCCAAGACTAAGTTGCCAAAATCAGTCTCATTTATTAAAAATCTTGAAAATCTCGAAATATTCTTAAAATCTAAAGGAAATATAAAAATTCTCAAATGTATAAGTATCAATCCTAGCACTAATTTAGCTAATTTTCAACTAGAAATGTCCGATATTCAAAATCAGGAAACTAAAACAACATATCTTCTTAATGAATTGATAGTTAGACCTAAAAACATTTATTTGTCTATTAGTAAAAGTCAGAATTTTAGAGAATCTGAAATTAATCTTATGAAATGGTTATCAAAAAGTAATATTCAAGTATATTTATCTCTTAAAAAGCCCGTTAATAATTTAGAAATAGGATATATCCAAAAGATTAATGAAAGTTTACAAAATGTTGAGATGGATTTAGCTAAAGAAAAAAGTGGTAATAAATTTACTATTTTAATTAATAATATTTTTGGAAAGGAATTGAATATTCCATATAAAGAAATAGAAATGATAAATTTCGAGTATAATACTGCTTTGATTCAATTAAAGTCAGAAACAAGTTTATCAAGTCGTATGGGATTTAAAATTTTGAAGAAATTCAAACCTGAGAGTATTATTATTACTTAATAAAATTTAATATAAATGTGTCTTTTAAAAAAAGTTAATAATGCCAAGTAAAATAAAAAGTATTTTTCATTTATTAAGAGTACGCCAATATTATAAAAACCTATTAGTATTTGTAGGAATCTTTTTCAGTCAAAACTTATTCGAAGCCACTTTATATGTTAATCTAATAATAGGATTTCTATTACTATGTTGTGCCTCATCAATTAATTATATTGTTAATGATATTAGAGATATAAAAATGGATAAGTTGCATCCTGAAAAGATGAGAAAAAAACCTCTTGCCTCTGGAGAAATTCCACCGTTTTTTGCTCTATTGTTATTGATTATATTAGGAGGAATGATCATTTTCCTTCTTTATTTCATAATTCCAAATTTAGGATTTCTCATTATGATTATTTTAATCATTATTACAGGTCAGCTTTATAATTATCTTCTAAAAGAATATGCCTTTATTGATATTATTATTTTATCAACGGGATATTTATGGAGAGCGTTAGCAGGTTGTGTTATAATTGACGAATTTGTTTCAGCTTGGTTATTTTTAGCAATATTTGAAGTTGCATTGTTTCTGAGTATAGCCAAAAGGAAAGGAGATTTGGTTTTATTAGGAAAAGATAAAGCAGTTGAGCACAAAAGAGTATATGACCAATATTCTCTAACTATTTTGAACTACTTTCATATAATAATTGCGGGATCTTTATTTATGACTTATTCACTTTATCTGATTTTTAAATTAGAGGAAGTTGAATATTTTGCAATAATAACCATACCGATCTCATTATATATTATTATGAGATATATGTATTTAACGTCTTCTAAACCTGAAATTGCCCGTAGTACCGAAAAAGCCTTTTTTGACAAAGGAATTATTATCGCTGGTTTTATTTTGTTAATAATTTTATTTTGTGCTTTTTATTTTGAAAATATAGCTATGATATTCAATTATTAATATATAACTCCCATTTTTTTCCCATTTCACTCTATTAGTTCTCTCTTTTTTAATGAATAATTTGTCAAGAATTAAATCTCTCTAAATATATTTTTTTGACTTTCATTTAAAATACTTTTTAGGATTTGGAAAAAGAATGAAAAAAAAAGGATAAAACTTATAAGGATACGAATTTAAATCAATATTTAACAACATATCTACCTAAAAACTAAAAAAAAACAAAAATTTAAGTGAATTTCAATATGGAAATGGAAAAGAAAAATTTAGCTATAATAATTTTAGCTGTTGTTCTTGCCGCTTCAGGTGTTGGAAATGTTATTCTAGGGATTTCTGCTGGTGCTTTTAAGGTACCAGAAGAAAAAAATGTTCTCAAAATTGGAACAACTGAAGGTTCCTCTCCAGCAGTCTTGGATCCTGTTGATTCATGGGATAGTGTATCAAATGATGTGATTGCACACGTATGTGATACATTATGGGCTTATGACCTTTATGGTGGAGATTATGATATAGAAATGACATTAGCAACAAACTATTCATGGAATGTAGCTCAAGATGAGCTAACCGTTGATCTAAGAGATGATGTTTATTTCCACGATGGTGATAAATTTGATGCAGATGATGTTAAATTTACATTTGACAGAATTCTGTATTTTATTAATGTTACTGGCTCATTACCATCCACCTCCCATGTTGCTGATCCAGCAAGCTTATTCTATGATATGAGAGGTAATTGTGTGCTTAATGAAACTGTTGTAGTCGATACATATAGAGTAAAATTTGTTTTGTATGGGCCTAACGCTATTTTCGTACCCTTATTAGCATACCGAGCTTGGTCAATTTTATCCGATGGTGGTTCAACTGAAGCAACTGAGTATCTAACTCTAGCAGATGATATTTTAGTCGGAACTGGTCCTTTTGAATACGTACATTTGATAGCGGGTGAAGAACTAAAATTCAAACGCTTCGATCTCTATTGGGGCCCAAGTACTTTCTGGGACGAGATAATTTGGGTATTTTACCCAGATACTGTAACCGCTGGAAATGCCTTATTAGGTAAAGAAGTTCATAGAGGAACCTTTACTACCTCTATGATTGCTCAAATTGAAGCTGATCCAGACCTTGTATTTAATAACTTGGAAACAAGTTTTATTTACAGATATTTTGGATTAAATAATAGGAAGATCAATAATACAAATATAAGAAAAGCTATTGCATACGCGTATAACTACACTTATTTCATAGAAGTTGTCCGTTTAGGTTATGCTATTCGAGCTACTCATTTCTTGCCACCAGGATTCCCATACTATAATGCATCATTTACAAGTTCTTCCTATGATACAGGAATCGCCAGACAAGCAATGATAGATGGTTGCACTGAATTGGGAATGACTACAGAAATAGCTGGTCTTACTGCAGATCCTTATGGATTTGATGCAGGTAACGATGCTGCTTGGGCAGCCGCAAACCTCTTCACTTTTGATATTTTAGAGCATCAAGGTGTTCAATTTATAATAGAGATGAATATAGCTTTCGCTAATGATATGGAGAAAATTGGTATTAATGTTGTACCTGATGTCATGGATTGGGAAACATACATATGGGTCTCAACTCATAACGAAGATAGACTTGAGATTTGGTATACAGGATGGGGTCCTGATTATATGGATCCATTCAACATGATTGAGCCATTATTAAGCAATCTGTCTTCGGCCAATCATATCCAACTCCAAGATTCTCAAATTATGGCATGGTTAACTGAATACCAAGAAACCCTTCCAACTGAACCTGCTGACAATCCAGTATTATTTGAAAACAAAAAGGCAGAACTATTATACTGGATTCAAAATAGAGCATTAAACGTTCTCTACGTTGAATTAGCAGTCTCTTATGATATGGTTATGTATGGACATCATGTAAGTTTAGGTAATGTCTGTTATAACATTAAGAGAGATTTGTGGTGTAGAGATTCCTTCTTAATACCTGGAGTACCATCGATATAAAATTATTATAGAAATGTCAAGAAAAATTTTAATAAAAATTCCTTTTTTTTTTTTATAATTTAGATCAAGTAAAATATGTTAAAAAAGAGTCAAGATATCAAAACAAGAATAAAAAAAAAAGTAGCATTATTAAATTATAAAATATTGCAAAATATAATATACAAGTAGAGAATTGGATAAATGGAATTTAAAAAAATTGATTTAGGAAGGCAAGGAAACTTAATTCTAGCATTATTATTGATCCATTTTGTATTTTTTGGATATTTAAGTGAAGTTTATCGAAAAACGATAGGAATGGATATCTTATTCTTATATCGAGTCATATTTAATCCTCAGTCGTTTTTATCATTTATCATCCTTTTTATTATTATTTTTATATTAACTTTCAGAGAAACCTTTTTTGAATATGGAATTAGAAACAGTCTATGGACAATTCCTTTTATAATGCTTGAATCATGGATCTGGTATTGGTTTATTGTGGAAGAGTTTGATATTACAGTAATAGGAATATATTTCATACGGATTGAATCTTATATAACACTCTTAACTCTATTCATGATTGTTTTATTAGCATCTCTTTTAGGCGCAATGACAAAAGAGCAATATAAGAGGTATCTAGCTAAAATTCAAACAATAAAAACAGAATAAAATATTTAAAATTAAATTAAAAAATCTAAAAATTTAAAATTTAAAAACTAAATAAAAGTGGTTTTATGAGTCTAATAAAATATGTAATAAAAAGATTGATTGCAATGGTTCCGGTACTTTTCGGAGTACTAACTCTTACATTTATTCTCGCGAGATTAAT
>JBHLNW010000150.1:0-5813 GCA_048941185.1 Promethearchaeota archaeon | reverse complement strand
TGCACCCATAGCTAAAGCTCCAAGAAATCCTCGAGCATCACCAATTCCACCAGCAGCAATTACAGGAATAGTTAATAGATTCTTTGCCATTGTTATATTCACTAGTGTCGTATGCTGGTAAGGATTTTTAAAACCAGCGGCTTCCATACCGATTAAAGTTATAGCATTTGCTCCAGCTTTCTCAGCAGATATTGCATGTCTCATTAATGCACACTTATGAAACCATAAGCAACCTACCTCACGTATCCTACTCCCAAGGAAAGTAGCTTGAAATGCAGAGGTTGTAAAAATACTTACTCCTTGATCAATCGCAACTTCTAAATAATTCAAATAATCATCATTTGTTATATTAGCATCTCCAAATCGAACACCTGGAGGGACAACTGTGAGATTGATACCAAAAGGTTTATCTGTTAGAGTATGCATTTTTTCTAATTCCTTTTTGAAACTTTTAATTCCATAATTCAAAGCCGTAATTATACCAAGCCCCCCCGCATTAGAAAATGAAGCAGCAAATTCAGTTTTGCCTAGCCCTGCGAATGCAGCCATGACTAGAGGGTACTTGGTTTTTGTTAGTTTAGTAATCTTTGTGTTCCAAATCATAATAAAATAAAAAAAAGATTTTCAAATCTTAATTTTTAATAATTTAATTGCGTTCTTTTCTAAAATAGCTTTTCTCAGAGTATCAGTCATCTCAATCTTCTCAAAAGAATTAAAAATTTGGCTATAATGTATCAAAGGATAATCTGAAGCAAAAAGTATCTTATGAGAAAGATCTTCAGTAATAAATGCATCCCATGGAAACCAATTATAAAGATTTGGGTATGCAGAAATATCAACGTAAACATTCTGATGCCTTAATACTACAGACCAAGTGTCCCACATCCATGGTACTCCCATATGGCCGATAATAATTATCAAATCTTGATGTCTTGAAGCAAGATCATCTATTAATAGCGGATGACCATATTTTGCCATAGAACCATAGAAAGAGGCCTGATGTCCACCATGAGTCCAAAGTGGAACATTGAGATCAATCATTTTATTCCATAAAGGATCAAACTTTTTATCAGAGTAATCAAATTTCTGTACTGGAGGAATTAATTTAATGCCTTTCAAATCTAAAGACTTAATAGCATATTCAAGCTGCTCCATTGCATTTTTAGCCGGGATATCAATACATCCAAATCCAATAAACTTGTCTGGATATATCTTTACAAAATCAGCAATATCGTCATTTGTCGCCATTACAAAACCATAAGCCGTGGTAACGTCATAAGCAACAATAATAGCTTTCTTTATATTGAATTTGTCCATTATGGCTACATAATCCTTCAATGTAAATTGCTCCGTAATAACATTTAACATCCGTATCGCTCCTTTCAACTTACGGGGATTAGGACCAGCCATAGCTTCTGCAATCTTTTTCTTATCACCATAATGAGCTTCTTTACACCATGGGTGCAAGTGAACATCTATAACCATTTTTAATCCTCATGCAATTGTAAATGACTAAAAAAACTAAGAAAAAAATGAACACTTAACGAAGTAGTGGGATTTATAAAAATGTATCTAAAGTCTTTTGAGTTTTAATAAAATTAATTAATTTGCTACTAGCTTTCCAATACTTATAATCAACCATAAATCCATCTGCCATCTTTTTTATGGCACTAGTAAAATTATCTAATTTGATTGGATCACTTGCAAACATCGCATTATTTACGGTTTCTCTTATTACCCATACACCCAAGGGTACAACATAACCTCCACTAACTTCACGGAATATAAGAACCCTTGCCTGCCTTTTAATCTTGTAGAGATATTCACAAACTGATTTTCTTGCTGCATAATAAGCACCAGTTATATTACTTGCATAAAATTTTCTTCCATTGTAAAATTCAAAATCAGTCATTATTTGTGGTTTAAGATTACGGTTTTTTCCATCAAGAGAAATGTTCCAGAGCGTATTTGGAGCCCATACTTCATTCATTTCGTATATAAACTTACCAGGAAAGAGTAAGATCTTAAAATGATTATCTAAATAAGTTGCTTCGAAGATTTGGTAATCATTTATTTCTGGAAATTTTTTAATTTTTTCTATCAATGCTTTTGAAATAATATCATCTACAGCAGTTATTGTCCATCTTGTAGGAACTATTCTTCGCTTTTCACTTTCACCAAGTAACCCGGCTGAGAAAACTCTTTCAATTGTAGATTCTGGAACGTTTCCTTTAAAATACAGATATTGAGAGACAGCTTCAGATGCTTTTAAATCACTATCTGAAACACAATAATCTACTTGAGGATGAACTTTCGTATTTTCAGTAATTTCTATCCTTTCTGTCATTCCTGAAGGTCCCATTGGTAAAGCATGATTATCCATCATCATTCTTAGATTCATTTTCTGTAATTTAGTTTCGGTGTCTACAGGTCTGGCTGCCATTGATAATTCTTGAGAGGTCTCTAAAAATTTCTGGGTTTTTAAGGAGGGTTTATTCTTTCTCCATTTTTTACCTATGTTTACATTTATTTTAAAATTGCTCCGCACCAAGCTGCTCCTATATCTAATTATATCCACCATCGGTTTTCCAAACCAAAGTTCAGGAGCATCAAGTAAATGATAATCTGAAATTTCAAGTCCCATTTCAAATTCTTGAAAAGGTACTAATGGGCCAAGATACACATTAGGATAACTGAAATGACCAACAAAAAATCCAGGAGGACTTGCTCCAAATATTTCTACGTCTCTTCTTTTTTTATCTAATTCAAATGGTACTAACGACTTCATTACAGACTTTTTTAATAAGATTGGGCATGTTTTTTTCCCACATAATAAACGAGCACCTTTACATCGAAGGCAAATATTTTTTTCTGTCGGGGGTCTTACCAAATTATTCTCTCTTTAATTTAGATTTTCCTTCAAATAAAAAGAGTTTCTTCTATTATAAAAAAGATAAAAGAGTTTAAATTTTTAATATTTATAGAAAAAATAATATAAATTTTTTTTGAATGTATATGTTTTTTTATTTGATAACATTGATAATTTAGGAATCTAGAGGATTTATAATAAATTATCTTAAGAAAAAGATAATCGATCTTAAGAGTTTAGATTATCCATTCTAATTTTGTTAGATCTTTCCTCATAAGATGTTACCAAATTGACTGAAAGGTAAATTCAAAGTCTGATTTCAATGAAATTTTTTTTGAAAAGTTTTGTTAAAAGGATAACCGGACATTTTTGCTCAAATTATTTGAACAATCTTTTCCTCATATGGAAAAGAAGCTAACTTTAATTCTTTTCTTTTTCTTTTTACTTTTTAAATATTTAAAAAAACTAAAAGATTTTTTAATTTATATAGAAAATAGTTACCCATAAGTAGAAATAATAATGGACCTAGCAGACTACTGTGCTTGATATTATGACTGGAGAAAATATTTTGATTGATAAAAATTGTTAAATATTATTCTAATAGATGATATGAGATATTATATCTTAACAAATATTTATAAAATATTAAGGGGAATTTTATGAAAAAAAGTCAAGATGAAAATTATTATGTAAAAAATAAACATCAGTTAATGAAACAAGTGTTAGAGATCATCAACAATCCGCAAATCGCAAAAAAAGTGTTATTAAAACATGTAGATCAAGCCACGTTCGAGAGATTAAGTGAAGAGTGGATTCAAGAGTTTGAGGGTTTAATTCCGCAAATTCCATATATAGGAGGGGAAAAAAATCGACTAACCTTTTTCCTAGTTAATGGTGTCATGTCGTTTGGATTTTACAGCGTTCTCAAACGACATGGAAAAGACACACGTGAAATAGGGCATATGATTTATGAAATAACAAGAAATTATTATGAAACATTATCTAAATGGCGAAAAAAGATCGCGAGAAGAATGTATTACTCAAACAAAATTCAAACACGTTTTAAGAAACTCTGTGAAGAAAGAGCACGACTGAACTATCCCGGGGATTTTCAAGCTGTTTTTGTAGAAGGTGATGGAGAAAGTTTGGCATGGGGCTTTGATTATACAGAATGTGCTACAGCAAAATTTTTAGAATCTCAAAATGCTTTAGAATTGCTACCATACCTATGTCCCTGTGATTATGCCATGTATCGAGGTTTAGGGATTGGATTCAAAAGAACACAAACAATAGGTATGAGGGGAAAAGTGTGTGATTTTCGTTTCGTGCGGAATTATCAAACCCCAGAGGGATGGCCTCCTGAGAAATTAGAAGAATTTAAAATGTATTTAGCTAAAAAACAGTAGAAAAAAGATCTTATTCAAAAAATTCAATTTTCTCTTTTTTCTTTTTACCAATTTATGTTGGATAATTACCAGTTCAGCTTACCAAGGAATTTTTAATTAAAAAAAAAAGAATTTATTTTTTTAGTCATTCTCTACCAAAAGTATTACTCTGGGGGAGCTGTTAATCCTAGTAACGGCATACCTTCTACGAGGTCATAAGCAATATGTACTTCATACTTAAATCCTTCAATGGATTCTGACATCATTAATAATCGATTCATCGCAAGATCCATAGATTCTTTCACTTTTCCTGGTTGAATAGCACTAACAGTGGTACTAAACATACCATCTTTAACAGCCCATACCGCAGAGCGTAATATGGGTTTAGAAATAGACTTATCATCAGGAAATTTTTTCATTACCTCAAGATATACTTTGCCAACTTTTTCTGATTTCCCATGAGGCCACCAATGTTGAGTTACTATTAATACCAAATTCTACACCTATTTTTATTGGTCAATTTTATTAGATTTCTAAAGCAATTAATAAGATTATAACCTAATATTTAATTTTTTCAATTTTGTAAAAGATGATGTAGAAATACTAATCTTATACAAGACAAGTAGAATTAATTGAATTCCCTCTTTTTTTTCTTTTTACCTTTCTAAATTCAAGTTAATGAAAATATTGTTAACTTATATGAAACTTAATGGAAATTCAAGAATTATCAGTTTAAACATAATGAATTTACTAATAATAAGAAAAAAATGGACCAGACGGGAATTGAACCCGTGGCCTTTCGCATGCCAAGCGAACGATCTCTAATGAAACAAGCAAAATGCCTGAAATTTCCACTAATCCACTGGCCCATATTTTTTTATAGTTTAAATAAACACTCCCAAATAATTAAATTTTATTATTTTAAGGTTATAGGTAGGTGTTTTAGAAAAATTTGATACTCATTAAGTTCATATCTTTTTCTTTTATAAGTGTGCAACAAATATAGTTGATAAAAATTAAATTGTGTGAGAAAAAAGTATAACTCCATTGAACCTCACGGATATAATTTGCCAGAGGCTTTGATGGATGAAGAATAATTAAAAAGGTGTATTATGAAATGGATAAAGACCAATTTATAATGACATGGAGAAATAAATGGATTACTGCTCATGCAGGGTCAATTGATGACTTTATTAAGACATTTGAAACTTTAGCTGATAAGTTTAGGCAATGGAAGGAATGGGGAATTCAACTGTTAGATGATGGAGCTGTGGGTGATGATTATGCCACCTTCATAACGGATAATATGGATATCGCCATTAAAGCTGGATTTACCTTCTATATGGGTGATGATCGGGAGACCGAGTATCTTGAAATTTTGTCTGGAAAAGAAATAAAAGTACCAAAAGAGAAGTTAAATAATTTATTCTAATTATTTATGATCAATTATAATTCCCCTGTTAATAAATCTAAAAATTCAGATATAACCTGCTTATCAGTCTCATTGAGCACGCTAGTATAATTCAAGTATTTAGAGATGAGGGAATTCCTCATTTCTA